>JBBSOU010000011.1:0-51140 GCA_038259445.1 Lysobacterales bacterium
AAGGTGTGGAGTGCTTTCGAACGTTTTGAGCTCTCGGACGTGTGCTTTTCCCTTCCCCTGCGCAGCGGGGGAAGGTGCCCGGAGGGCGGAAGGGGGCTGCTTTGATCCGTGCCAACCCGGGCGCCACCACGTAAGCGCATGACCCGTCACCCGCACAGGTTTGCTAGCATCTTCGCGATGTCCGAATCCGCTCTGCATGTTCTGAATTCCGTCTTCGGCTATGCCGCGTTTCGTGGTGCGCAGAAGGCCATCATCGACCACGTGACAGGCGGTGGCGATGCGCTCGTGCTGATGCCGACCGGCGGCGGCAAGTCGTTGTGCTACCAGATTCCGGCACTGCTGCGCGCCGGTACGACAATCGTCGTGTCACCGCTGATTGCGCTGATGCAGGATCAGGTCGACGCGCTGCGCCAGTACGGCATCGATGCCGCGTTCCTCAATTCGAGTCTCGACGCCCAGGCGCAGCGCGAGGTCGAACGGCGCCTGCTCGACGGCGGCATCCGGCTGCTGTACGTGGCCCCCGAGCGTTTGCTCACGGAACGCTTCCTGGCCCAGCTCGAACGCATCGAGGTCGCATTGTTCGCGATCGACGAAGCGCACTGCGTCTCGCAATGGGGCCACGACTTCCGCCCCGAATACCGTCAACTGACGATCCTGCACGAGCGTTTCGCGCACGTGCCGCGCATTGCGCTGACCGCAACGGCGGATGCGCCGACGCGGCGCGAGATCATCGAGCGACTCGCGCTCGAATCGGCGGAGCAGTTCGTCGCCAGTTTCGATCGCCCGAACATCCGCTACTGCATCGTCGAGAAGGACAACCCGAAGCGCCAGCTCAAGGATTTCCTGGTCGCCCACCGCGAGCAGTCCGGCATCGTCTACTGCCTGTCGCGCAAGAAGGTTGACGACACCGCCGCCGCACTCGTCACCGATGGCTTCAACGCGCTCGCCTATCACGCCGGCATGGATGCGCAGCAGCGCATGCGCAACCAGCAGCGCTTCCTGCGTGAGGAGGCGATCATCATGGTGGCGACGATCGCCTTCGGCATGGGCATCGACAAGCCCGACGTGCGTTTCGTTGCGCATCTCGATCTGCCCAAGAGCCTCGAAGGCTACTATCAGGAAACCGGCCGTGCCGGACGCGATGGCTTGCCGTCCGACGCATGGATGACCTACGGGCTCGCCGACGTCGTCACGCTGTCGCAGTTCATCGCGCAGTCGGACTCGGGCGAAGAGCGCAAGCGCGTCGAGCGCAGCAAGCTTGACGCACTACTCGGTTTTGCCGAGACCACCGCCTGCCGTCGCCAGCGCCTGCTTGCCTACTTCGGCGAGTCGCTGGCCGAGGCGTGTGGAAACTGCGACAACTGCCTCGATCCACCGCAAACCTGGGACGCCACCGTCGCCGCGCAGAAGGCGCTCTCGTGCGTTTATCGCACAGGCCAGCGATTCGGCGTCGGCCACCTCACCGCGGTGCTGCGTGGACAGGATGACGAACGCGTTCGCAACCTCGGCCACGACCGCCTCAGCACGTTCGGCATCGGCATCGAGTTCGACGAGCGCCAGTGGCGCGGCATCTTCCGACAGCTCGTGGCGGCCGGTCTGCTCGCCACCGATGCGGATGGCTATGGTGTGTTGCACCTGACCGATGCGAGTCGCGAAGTCCTGCGCGGTGGCGTGCACGTATCAATGCGGCATGTCGCCGATCGCAGCGAGCGTCGTGCCGAGAAGAAGACCACGCGCGGCGAGCGCAGCCGGCAGTCGCTTGCGATAGCGCCGCACGAAACGCCCCTGTGGGACGCATTGCGCGATGCACGCGCACGGCTGGCGAAAGAGCAGGGCGTTCCGGCATACGTCATCTTCCATGACGCCACGCTGCTCGAGATGCTGCGCGAACGTCCGCAGTCGATGAGTGGACTGGCGGGGATCAGCGGAGTGGGTGAACGCAAGTTGTCACGCTACGGCGAGGCCTTCCTCGACGTGCTGCGCGCGGCGTGAGATGCCACCGGTGATGTAGCGCTCGCGCTTCTTCGCCTTGACCTGGGCCAGGTCGACGAGGATCAGTCCGTCGACCGAATTGTTGAACGCCGGATCGACGCCGAACGACAGGAACTGCGTACCGCCCGGTTCGCACAGCTCGGTGTACTGTTTGTAGAGCATGGGAATCGTCGCGCCGAGCGCGTCAAGCCGGTTGCGCAGTATCTGCATCGCCGCCGTGCGGTCGAGATTGGCAAACGCGTTTGCCCCGCCATTTCCCGCGAACGGATGTGCCGAGCGCGCCAGCGCCTGCGGGTGGCCGTAGTAGCGCGTGTAGTAGGCAACCAGCAACTCACGCGCCTCAAGAGGCAGGTTGGCACTGATCGATACCGGGCCGAACAGATAGCGGATGTCCGGTCGACTGCGCAACCAGGCACCGATGCCATACCAAAGATAGTCGAGACTGCGTGTACCCCAATAGCGCGCCTGCACGAAACTGCGTCCGAGTTCGACGCCGCGCTCGATCGTCGGCAGCAGCCGCCCATCGAACGCGAACAGGCTGGCTGTGTAGAGTCCGCGCGCGCCACGGCTGTCGAGAACGTGCGCGCAATCGGCTGCGCGATAGGCGCCGGCCACCTCGCCGTTGTCGGCATCCCAAAGCACGATGTGCTCATACCATGTGTCGTAGGCATCGAGATCGAAGCGCCTGCCGGTGCCTTCACCGACGGCGCGGAACGTCTGCTCGCGCAATCGACCAATCTCGCGCAGCAGAGCCGAGTCCGACGGTAGCGGTCCACCGTGGATGCGCTTGCCGTCGCTGGTTTCGCCGAGCAGGACAAGCTGATCGAGATCCGCGCGGATGGCGCGCGCGTTCGGTCCATGGATCAGCGGCGCCTGTGCGGGCGTCCAGCGGCTGCGCGATCCCATCGTGTAGACGGCGTTGCGTATGTCGCGGCAGGTCTGCGCACGATTGTCGGACGCGGCCGTGACCTCCTTGACCGGTCGCGGTGGTGCAACGCGAACCACCACGCGGGTCTGCCGGCGGCGGAACATCTCGCGCGCCAGCAGTCCCGTGGCGAGTGGCTTCAGCAGCGAGGAAGTCGCATAGAAAAATGCCGAGTTGCGGCCTTGCACGTGCACCGGAACAATGGCGGCATCGGCGCGCTGCGCGAACCGCAGGAAGCCGCTGCGCCATGGCGAATCCTCGATTCCGCGAATGCCGAAGCGCGACACCTCACCGGCGGGAAAGACGATCACCGCTTGATCGCGTTCGAGCGCGGCATCAACGCCGCGCAGGCTGTCGGCACCCGGTTTCCCGCCGAGTATGCGCAGCGGGATGAACAGGTCAGAGAGCCCGTCGATGGCCAGCAGGAAATCGTTGGCGAGGATCTTAACGTCGCTGCGAACGCTGCCGACGAGGCTCAGCAAGACCAGCGCATCGAGCGCACCGAGTGGATGATTGGCGACGATCACGGCGCGCCCGCGCTCCGGGATGTATTGGCGCTCGATCTGGTCGACGAGGTATCGGCAATCGAGCCATTCGAGTGCGGCTTCGACCAGTACGAGTCCGCGCAGATGCGCGTTTTCGCGCAGGAAGCCGTCGATCGCGTCGAGCCGTGACAGTCGCGACAGCGAGCGGACCATGGGCCGCGAGAGGCGGCCACGTGCGCCATCGAACCATTGCGGAAATCGCGTTTCGATCCTGCTGGCGAGATTGAGCATGCATGGGTCTCCGTCTGCTGTCGCGCATGCTCGCCAGCATCGATTGCAATCGGATGACGCATGCATCACGCGCTTGTCACACTGGGTGAGCAGCATTCGCTCCCGATCACATGAATCGGGATGCCTGTCGATGTCTGCGCTGCCCATCGCCACCAAGCCGACCCTGCGCGATCGCATCGATCGCCGTGTGTTCGATGCGATCTGGTCGCGCAGTCTCGTCTACAACACGTGCTGGGAAGATCCCGCCGTTGATCGCGAAGCGCTCGCGCTCGGAGGGGATGACAACGTCCTCGTGATCACGAGCGCCGGATGCAACGCGCTCGACTACGCGCTCGCCGCACCCAGACGCATCCATTGCGTCGACGCCAACCCGCGCCAGAACGCGCTGCTCGAGCTCAAGATCGCCGCCATCCGGCAGCTCGGATTCGAAGACTTCTTCGCCGTGTTCGGCGAAGGTTTTCACCCGCGCTTCGACGCCATCTACCGCAGCGTTCTGCGCGATGAGTTGTCACCCTTCGCGCAGACCTGGTGGGATGCACGCATTGCATGGTTCACGAGTGAACGAGCGAGCTTCTATTTCCATGGCCTCTCCGGAACTGTCGCGCGTGGCGTACGTACGTGGTTCCACACACAGCCGCGGTTGCGCGAGGCGACGTTTGCGATGTTCGATGCATGCAATCTCGACGAGCAGCGTCGGATCTATGCCGAGCGCGTCGCCCCGGTACTCTGGAGCAAGGCGGTCAACTGGACCATTTCGCGGCAGTTCGTCATGAACCTGCTCGGCGTGCCGCACCCGCAGCGCAAGCTGGTCGAGGCGCAGCATGCCGATGGCGTCGCAGGTTTCATCCGCGAGTCGTTGCAGTACGTGTTCTGCGAACTGCCGCTGGCCGACAACTACTTCTGGCGCGTGTACCTGACCGGTCGCTACTCGCGCACCTGCTGCCCGAATTACCTCAAGCCGGAAAATTTCGCTCGGCTCAAGGATGGGCTTGTAGAACGGCTCACGCTGCACACGACCACGGTCACCGATTTCCTGCGTGACAGCGACGAACGCATCAGCCGCTTCGTTCTGCTCGACCATATGGACTGGATGAGTTCCTACTACCCGGCCGCTCTTGCGGAGGAATGGCAGGAGATTCTCGCCAATGCCGCGCCAGCTGCGCGCATCCTGCTGCGTAGCGCGCAGTCGCGTCCGGCATGGCTCGAAACCGTGCGTGTCGGCGCACGTCGACACGCGCTGAACGAGATGCTGACGTTCAATGAAGCGCTCGCCACCCGTCTGCATGCGCAAGATCGCGTGCATACCTATGCCGGCTTCGTGATTGCCGATGCGCCGGCTTGAGGCCCTGCGCGCCGATCTCGGCGTTCTGCGCGCGATGCTTCGCGGCATGCCGTCAGCGGCCAGCCATGCCGACCGTCTGGCGGCATTCTATGCGCCGCAGGTGGAACACTATGATCGTTTCCGTGAGCGTCTTCTGCACGGACGTGAGCAGATGATTCAGAAGATCGCGCTGCCGGCGCATGCGCATGTTGTCGATCTTGGTGGCGGCACCGGACGCAACATCGAGTTCTTCGGTGCGCGCGCCGGCCAGATCGACTCCTACGACGTGGTCGACCTCTGCGCGCCGATGCTCGAGCATGCGCGCAAGCGCAGCGCGCGCTTCCCGCAATTGAAGCTGCATCATGCCGATGCGACCGAGTGGCAACCCGTTGCCCCGGTCGACGCGGTGATCCTGTCCTATGCGTTGACGATGATTCCGAACTGGCGAGCGGCCCTGGTCAGTGCGTTGTCGATGCTGAAGCCGGACGGCGTGCTCGGGGTGGTGGATTTCTATGTCGCCGCGGACCGGCCGTTGCCTGGCTGCAGCGCGCATTCGTGGGCCGCGCGTCGATTCTGGCCGTTGTGGTTCGGCCATGACGGCGTCCGTCTCGATGCCGCGCAGCTGCCGACGCTGTGCTCGATGCTGCGCGTTCACGAGATCACCGAAGCGCATGCGCCGGTGCCGTATCTGCCGTGGCTGCGAGTTCCGTATTACGCGTTCATCGGGCACCGGCAGTGAGTGCCTCGCGCGTCCGCACGGTTTTCATTTCCGACGTGCATCTCGGCACGCGCGCGTGCCAGGCGGAGCGCCTGCTCGGTTTCCTGCGCGCCTACACCGCCGACAATCTCTATCTGGTCGGTGACATCGTCGATTTCTGGGCGATGAAGCGCGATGTGCGCTGGTCACCCGCGCAGAACACCGTGGTGCAGAAAATCCTGCGTCGTGCCCGCCATGGCGAGCGCGTGACATTTATCCCTGGCAATCATGACGAGGCGTTGCGCGAGTACGTCGGCATCACGTTTGGCGACATCCGTCTCGAGCGCGAATGCGTGCACGTCACCGCCGAAGGCAAGCGTTACCTCGTGCTGCACGGCGACGAGTTCGATCAGGTCATGCGCTATCACCGCTGGCTGGCGGTGCTCGGCGACAAGGGCTACGAACTGCTGGTGCGCGTCAACGTCGCGTTGTCGTGGTTGCGTCGAAGGCTTGGCATGGCCGGCTACTGGTCGCTGGCTGGCTATGCCAAGCGTCGCATCAAGACGGCAGTCAGCTTCGTCACCGATTTCGAGGAGTCGGTGTCGCGCGCCGTGCGCGAGCGCGGGCTCGATGGCGTGATCTGCGGCCACATCCACGTTGCGGCTATGCGCGAAGTCGGCGGAATCGCCTACGTCAATTGCGGCGACTGGGTCGACAGTTGCACGGCAATTGTCGAGCACCACGACGGCCGGCTCGAACTGGTTGAGTGGGGCTTCGAAGAGCACGGCCAGATCGACGTGCATGTGTCGCGCGATCTTGAAGCCATTGCGGCGCGAGAGGTTGCGGTCAGCTGAGTGGTGCGAGCGCGCTACGCCGATCAGCGCACGTGTCAGGGCGCCCGATGCACACCCATGATGGCGACGCGTCGCGCGTCGCACGTGCTCTCTATCGCACTGAGCAGCCGCGCGTAATCGCTTTCTTCGTGGCATTCGATACGCATGGCGACGCTGTGCCAGATCGGCGCCGCAGCGGGTTCCGCGCCGTGCTTGCGCGTCGAGGACAGCAGTACGCGCTCGACCACGTCGCGGGCGCGCTCGGCAATCTCGGCGACCGATGCCTTGCGCTCGCGATCACCGAACAAGATCGTCAGACCCATTCAGAATTCCTGTTGCACCGTGTGCCCGTGAAGTGTCCTTGATCATCGATGAACGCAGTTGTTACGGCAAAACGGGTCATGAGGATGTTCGATCGGGTCGAAAGCACGGCGAGGTGCGTGTAACGACGATGATACCGAAGGAACGCGCCGATGCACGCGCCCAGCAGCGGAAACGCGCAGGATTTCGCGCATTTCGTATGCGAGGCACGGCTGTCGGGAACGAGGTGGCGATCCGAGGGGATCTCGTTCAGGTGTTGGCTACGGCATGGACATCCCGCCACGCAACCTTGGGCGATGGCGCGCTGTAGGAAATTTCCTACAGAAACCGACCGCAATTGCCCGCATCGCTGTCAGCCCGACACTGGCAACGTGACGGTACTCCCCGCCATTGCCTGAAACCGGCAGGCGGGAACCGCCCAACCCCACGGAGTTCTTCGATGACCACCATGCACCAGGCCACGATCGCCGCTCGCGCCGCCGTCAACTCGTTGCAGACCGTCTCGGCGATCTGCGCCGACCTCATGCCACTCGACGCGCCGATGACCGACGCCCAGCAGGCCCAGCGCGCCAAACTGATCCACAACGTCATCCTGACGCGCAAGCGCATGCAACTGCTGCGCGATCGCGCCGAAGCCCTTTCGTTCGCCCTGATCCGCTTTCGCAACCGCCGCGAAGAGATTGCGCGACGCGCGTGAGCAAGGCCTGCATCGCCACCGCACGTGTTGCGCGCTGGCAAGTAAGACCTCTTTCCGCGATTACACGCCTTTGCTGGTTCGCGCCATGCCATGGAGCGGACGCCGTCTGGCGTCCCGCTCGATTGGTTTTTTCGCTCCCGCGCAGCGGCGACGGCAGCGGCACGCTCGGCAAACCAATCTGGCACCTGAAAAAAAGAACAGGTTTTAAGCAGGTTACGTGCAACGCTCAGCCATGCGGACCACCCATGACGGGAAGGACAATGCCCGAGATGTAGCTCGAGCACACAGGCGAGGCCAGGAATACGTAGGCCGGCGAGATCTCTTCGGGTTGTGCAGGGCGATGCATGTCGCTGTCCGCTCCAAAGTCGGCGACGTCGTCGGCCTCGCGGTCGGCGGGATTGAGCGGCGTCCATACCGGTCCCGGTGCCACCGCATTGACGCGGATTCCGCGCGGCAACAGATTCGACGCCAGTGCCATCGTGAACGCGTGGATCGCGCCTTTGGTCGCCGAATAGTCGAGCAGTCGCGGACTGCCGAAGAGGCCGGTTTCGGAGCCGGTGTTGATGATCGACGCACCGCGGGTCATGTGCGGACTGGCCGCGCGCGCCATGTGAAAGTAGCCGGCGATGTTCGTCTGCAGCGTTTCCTGCAAGTGCAGATCCGTCAGGTCTGCAATGTCGAGGCATTGCTTCTGGAACGCAGCGTTGTTGACCAGCACATGGAGTCCGCCGAAGGTATCCACGACTTCATTGACCGCATGCGTGCAGAAAGCACTGTCCCTCACGTCACCGGACCAGACCGCGCAGCGCGCCCCTTCGGCCTCGACCGCGGCCTTGGTGAATTCCGCGTCATCGTGTTCGTCAAGATAGAAGATTGCGACGTTCGCCCCTTCGCGCGCGAACAATACCGCGACAGCGCGGCCAATACCGGAGTCGCCACCCGTGATGATGGCAGTCATGCCCTCGAGCTTGCCGCTGGCGCGGTAGTCCTTGGCGAGATAACGCGGTTGCAACGCGAGGTCAGACTCGTTGCCCGGTTTCGCAAGCCTTTGCGCCGGCAACTTGACGGGTTGCGTTCGCGTCCCTGCCTGAACGGGCGTCTTTTTCGCTGGCGCGTTTGCTTCAGCCTTGGCATTGGCGCGATCTACCTCGCGCGCAATGTCCCGCTGGCGGGCCACCGTCTTTTTGACCGAAGACTTTGCGGGAGCAGTCTTGCGCGCGGACTTTGTTTTTGGAGGAGAAGGGCTCAAGGATGGCTCCCTTTGCAGTATGGAAATACGACCCTGCTTCCCCAGCAGTGGATGCAGAGTGAATTTAGGCCGGTGTTTTTGCGGGTGTGTTCACACCAGTTGCAGACGTCTGCTCAATCGCGCGTAGAAGAATTCCCCGAGTGAATCGGCACGCGCTCGTCCACAAGCCTTGAGCGCGAGGCGAATCTGGACCCTCTCGAAGAGGCGCGCGCATGAATCACGCCAGGCTGCCCGGCCACCGCAAGAAGGTCAGCCGCTCCGCAATGGTGGAGGGTGAGCCGGCAGCCTTCAGAACCGACAACGACATCGTGCGCGAATCTCTCACGAGCGCGAACAACCTCGCCGCCGGTGCGGCCCGTCAACAAGCGCGCATTCGACGGCGGATTTCTTCCAGCTCGATCAAAAGATCAGTACGAGCAGGATGATGATGGGAATGGGAATGCCCAACAACCACAACAAGATGCCTTTCATGCGTGTCTCCTTTTTGCCCGTTGGATAGTTTTCTCAGGAATCCCGCTGACGACCGCCAAAGGTAGCCATCAGGCTGGCTGCAAATGCGCCCATCAGCAATGTGATGAACATCCAGAGCGATGCGTAGGCAGCCGCCTTTCTGGCTTCGTCCGCGGCTTCTTTCGTAGCGGTGCTGGCTTCCTCCAGCGAGGCCTGCAGACGCGCGTGTACCTCAGTGACACGCGCTTCGGCGTCTCGCGGCGACATCGCCGTGCGCTCGGCGACCAATCGACCCAGATACTGGGTGTCATCCTGAGACAGGGTGCCTGTTCGCAGGCTATTTCCCACAATGCGAAACGCTTCCATCCGTAACGGCGCGAAATCTCGGGTTTGGTTCGCTTGCGGCGCACCGGCAGTGGCTGTCACGGAAGAATCTGATGTATCGCTGGCCGATTCCGGTGTCGGTGCCGGAGATGACGTTCCTGAGGTCCCGGCAGCGGGGCGGAACATGCTGTCGATGTAGTAGTCAATCATGCCGGAAGCGCCGTTCTCCCCCGCGCCATCGGTAGCTGCGCCCGCACCCGCGGCGCTTGCGATGGCCGTCGTCTGGGCCAGTCCCGCTGCGGTTTCCGCGCCGGCCTTTACACCCATGCCAACAATCGCGGCGATGTGCGACGTCAACAGCGCAACAGTGAACAGTGTTGCCACTGACCATGCCAGGAAGCCATGGGCTGTGTCCCGAAAGTAGGTTTCGTCGCCGTGAATCGAAACCCAGCGCGTGCGCAATCGGCCAGCGATGTACCCGCCGAGGCCAGAGGCGACCAGCGACGTGAAGCTGATCCAGGCGATGGTGGTCCATCCAAACGTTTCCGCGCTTACACCTTCATACGACCACGGTGATACGGACGACATGCCCAAGCCCGTGCCAAGCACCAGGAGGATGAGCGACATGACAGCCGCAACCGCCGCGCCGGCAAAGACAGCCGCCCAGGATACCGCGCTGTCTGTGCTGGACTCGCTGCCGGAAAAGTGTGCGGTGGCAAGCGGATCGACTGGGTGGGGTCGGTGCGAATCGATGACAGCGTTCATGGAGTCTCCATCTGAAGGTGGTTCGTTCACGACGAACGAGGGGCCTCATCGCGATTTCCGATGGAGCACGTTTAGACGTGACCTTCATGAACCATGCCAAGCGGAAAACGCGGCTCCGTGTGCGAAATCAGGCAGATGTGAGGTCATCTACCCGGAAAATTCTGGTCTGCGCATGAAACTTTTTCTCAGCGTTCCCGAAAAAAAATTTGCGCGCGGCCCGACGCACAGGAAAAGATCCCTTCTCGTGGCCGATTTCGGAACTCGAGATTTTTGCCGTTGCCAGGCAAGGGCGGTTTGCACGACGAGTAGTCATGACTGGTGTCGAAACCGTAGAGGTTTCCCTCAAGCCTGCGAGCCGCATCGGTACGCGAATTCACCGTCTGCGCTCGACTCTGGCGGAACCAATGGCTCGCGAACGTGCGCTCACGCCGCGCACCGGCGCGCAGACTGCGCATCTGCTTTCTGGCGACCTACGGACGATCTCGCCGTGCGATCACGCGTTGCGCCGTGGTCTCAAGCTCACTCGCATGGGGTTCCCTCTTCCTCGCCGGGAATCATGCCTGCGTTTCGCAGCATGCAGTCGAGCCGACCTCGAGCATAGGCCGCGTCCCGCTCGTTTGTACTGGCGAGTATCGGCTCGGAGTCGGTCGAAAAGGCTTTCCAGAAAGCAGCATCATCCGGATTCTGTTCGATGATCTGCTCCAACCGCCCTTCAAGCACGTCGAGCGAAGCCTTCACCTTCGGGTCTTGGCTATGCATGCGTTTGGTCATGGCCCGGGCGTCGTCAGTCGCTTAGCTGGACGGTGGATCATTACGGAGGCGATCCAGTCCGCGCTGAAAACGCTCGACGAATCGCGCGGCGCGCGAATAGATCTCGGTGCCCTCGTCAGGGTCTAGCCGATCAACGAACTGCTCCATCGCGGTCCTTGCACCATCGATGAGCACGAGCATGCGCTCGAGTTCATCGGGGCGCATGGTCGGCTGCATCTCGCTGCGCACGAGTGCCACCAGTGCAAGAGCTACCGGCAACTCCTGACCGTCCTCCATGCACAGTGCTGGACCGATCACGTCAGGCGACCCATCTTCGTTGCCGCATTGCGATTCACCGCCGCTGCTGCAAGCTCTCTCGTTCGGGTCATTCCAGATCGCTCCAGGCAACCGCCGCGGGGCAAATCATCGTGCCTGCGGAATGACAAAGGCCCCGTCGTTCGTCGCTTGAGTCGTCGTTCGGAAAATGCAGCCTGAGCTCGTGGCGAGGTGTTCTCTCAGCCCCTTCATGGCCGTGGCCGCTGACTGCCACGATCTGCTTGAAGCAATGTGGCGGGCCGGGGCGCGCTTCCATCGCGTGGTCGTGTCGAGACCCCGCCCTGGGCATGGCATCGGCAGGAAAGTGCTCCATGGCGACAGCTTCGCCTGCGCGCAGTGCGACTCGGTGTACTCGTCGTGAGCACCTGCAACTGGACATGCTCAAGCGACGCCAAGCACATGGCGATAACTCGCGAAGCAGCGCTCGCCGGCCCGCAGACGCATGAGTGCACCCTCTGCAATGGGCCGTGCGGTCGCCGGATCCGCCGCGACGAGTGGTGCGATGATCTCTACATTCCATTCTCTCGAATGACGGATGTCGAGTCCCGCGTGCAGCTGGAAATACTGTCGTCCTTCAGCGGATACGCCGAGTCTGCGTAACCCGATGTTGATGAGACTGACCCTGCCAGGTGCCGTCATTTCAACGGCGCCCAACGCCCCGACGGACTGGTACGCATAGCGGCGATTGGAGGCCAGCGCCGCCATCAGATTCGCCAGCGCATGCGACTCCCAGACGGTCGGCCCCGCGCATTGCGCCAGATCGAGTTCCGCTGCGGTCCGCTCTAGCATCGGGCCATGCATGCCGGCCTCATGACCTCGGCCCATCTCATCCCAGAAATTGCGCGCCATCTCGAGTTTTGCCCTCGCCGGGAACCGCACCTGGGTCAGGGCCACGAGGTCATCGAAACCGGCTTCGCCGGCGACCTCCTGAGCGAGAAACCAGCGCATCTGCTCGAGCGTCGCTTCCTGCGCGAGCCATGGGAACAGACGGTCGTTCTGCCCCGGCCCCTCGCGGCCGAGTTGCTCGAACCACGCCATGAAGCCCGTCGCATCGACGGGAAGATCCTCGAGCAGCGGTGCGACGTGCTGACGCTCACGCTCGATGAACAGGCCCTCCTCGAAACGCAGGTCGACCTCCCCGAGAAGGTCGGATTCCCATCGAGGCGCATCGATCAATGGCTTCATGCGCGTGCCATTGAACGCGGTCAAACGATCATGCATCGCGGCCACCTCGTCGCGTGCACTCACCGGCGTGATGCTATAGCTCTTCATGGGGTTTCTCACAGTCGGAAATCCCAGGTCCAACGGATAGCCAGCGCGTTGGCGTTGATCTGCCTGACGCGCGCGCAACCTGCGCTGCCCTGCGCTCCGACGAAAACTTCCTGTCCGGTCTGCGTCCAGTACGTGATGAAGGGGGCCGCGCCGGGATGTCGGCTGAGGGTTGCGACAGCAGGAGCGATGCGATTGGTGTGCAGCGATGAGCCTGTGTTCATGCCATTCGAATCCGAGTGATCAAAAGTCGTTGCGCAACGTTGCAGGCACCATGCGCATGGATGAGCCAGAGCAAGGGGTGTGCCACATGTGCCGCGATGCACTTGCAGTCAAGAATTGCCCGGCATCACCTGCTTACACCCGCCCCGCGACGGCCGATGCGGCGTGATCCAGCGGTGGGACCGCCTCGTTTCCCGGTGCGGCACATCTCGTATATGGAAAATTTTTCCCTCTGCGAGAAACAAAGTGCGCAATGAGACGCACGGCTGCGCGAAGGAAAGCCCATTCTGCCGGCCTGGTGCGGCGGGCACGGCTGTTGCAACAGCGTCGAGCGGCGCACGCGCATCACGCTGGCTCGGCATCATTCGCGCACTGAAAAGAAAACGGATCGCGCGGGGATCGATCTCCCTTGCGACTCGACTTCCATTGCAACACCTCACGGGATTTCGCATGACAGATGTGTTCACAGCCCGCCCGGATGATGCCGATGTCGCGCCAACGCACGACCGGCGAACCTCGTCGTGCAGACCGCGCCCCGCGTCTAACGCGAACCAAGCAGGAGATCTTGAATGAAGCTTCGCATTGCCTGCGCCGGCGCGGGATTCGCCAGCGCCGTACTCGCGCGCGCTCTGGCCGAGACGGGTCGCTATGAGGTCGACGTCTTCGAAACGCGCGACCACGTCGGTGGCAACTGCCACAGCACGCGTGATCCCGACACCAACATCATGGTCCATCACTTCGGTCCGCACATCTTCAACACCAGCAACAAGGAGGTGTGGGATTACGTGAACCGGTTTGGTGCATTCGGTGCTTTCACCAATCGCGTCAAGGCACACACGGCCCGCGGTGTGTTTTCGCTGCCGATCAACCTGATGACGATCAACCAGTTTTTCGGACGCCAGTTCTCGCCCGAAGAGGCGCGGACCTTCATCGATTCGATCGGCGACCGCTCGATCACGAATCCGCTGACGTTCGAGGACCAGGCGCTGCGCTTCCTCGGCCGTGACCTGTACGAAAATTTCTTTCGCGGCTACACGAAGAAGCAGTGGGGCGTTGAACCATCGGCGCTTCCCGCCTCGATCCTGCAGCGCCTGCCCGTGCGCTTCAACTACGACGACAACTATTACAACCAGATTTACCAGGGCATACCTGTGGACGGCTATACCGCCATCATCGAGAAGATTCTCGCGCATCCCGATGTGCAGGTTCATCTCGGTCAGCCGCTCAACCCATCGGACGTGCGTGATTTCGACCATGTGTACTGGTCGGGTCCGATGGACAGCTACTTCGAGTACAGCAAGGGCCGATTGCAATACCGCACGCTTCGGTTCGAACGCGTCGATGGTCGGGGTGACGAGCAAGGCAACGCAGTGATCAATTACTGCGACATGTCGGTGCCATACACACGTATCGCCGAGCACAAGCACTTCGCGCCGTGGGAAGCTCACGACGGGACTGTCCTGTTCCGCGAGTACAGCGATCTCGCACAGCCGGGAGATTTGCCTTACTACCCGCTACGCCTGGCCGATGACAAGGCGATGCTGCGCGAGTACATCGATCTCGCCGAAGCGCAGGAAGCTGTCACGTTCATCGGCCGGCTCGGCACGTATCGTTACCTCGACATGCATGTGGTCATTGCCGAGTCGCTTGCACTCGCGGCCGACGTGGCGACATGCGGCATCAAGAAATTCCGTCCTTTCAGTGTGCGCCCGTTGCCGGCAGACACGGCAACCGACACGCCCCGCCGCAATCACGTCGCTCCCGCTCGCGCGGAAACCGCGCAAAGCACTTGACGCACGCGATGTAATCAGAAGACCAACCGAGCAATGATCATGAGAAGCAAGCTGGAGAACCCAGCCGGGCCACGCGCAAGCGTGGAAGAATCGAGGAAGAATCCAAAAAAACCGAAAACGGGCGATAACGCCCAGTCCAATGGCACGACCGGGCAGTACCAACCGGATCCCGAATCTCGGAAAGCCAGGGACAAGACGAAGAAAACCTAGTGCGCGGCTGTGCTGACGCATGATGAGCACGAGTTTACGTAGGTGCGAAAGACATGCTCAGACCTGCCTTCAGCGGCTGCTCGAGCTGACTTGATGGTGCCCTGATCTGTGAAGGAAGCGGGTAAAACTAGTTCCCAAGGTTCAGCACAGAACATAGTCTGGCCTGCAAGGAATCACACTGGATAGTCACGACCCACACGGCCCTTGAGAAGTACTCAGTACGCAGATCAAGTCATTGCAGCGCCTTCTTGCGACAACCGATCCGTAGATCCGATCCTCGGCCAGGAACACCCCATGCTGCACGAATTTATAGTCAAGAATAAGCAAGAGATCGTGGATCTCTGCCGAACCAGAGCCGCGCAGCGGCTCGAGCATGCCGCTACCGCGGAATGGAATGATGACAACGTTGCGCTGTTTCTGGATCAGATGGTCGAACAGTTGCGTTTCAAGTCGAGCGCGCCGGAATCGGGCTCTGCGACCCAGCGAGCGGCATGGCTTGAGATGCGATCTACCGCCTCTCTTCACGGCATCGAGTTGCTGAAGACCTTCGTCACCGTGCATCAAGTTGTATACGAGTACGGTGACATCTGCCAATCGGTGACCCAACTAGCGCAAGAGCAGGAGCAATCCATCTCTGCGCGAGAGTTCGGCATTCTCAATCTGTGTCTCGACTTTGCGATTGCCGACGCGGTAGCAACATTCGGTGCCGAGCGACAGCGCACCGTCATAGATCGCGCCGAAGACATGCATACACGACTTGAGCAGTTCAGCCACGATCATATTCGTCTTCTGGATGTTGCTGGCACTGCTCTGGTTGCCATGCGGACTGGCGCCGTCGGAGTGGGTGGTGCTACGTCAATGTTGATTGAGCAGTCGCTCGAGGAGCTCGGGTGGCTGGTCAAGCACATGTTGCCTGACCTGCGACTCGCTTTGGCGAAGACGACCGTTGTGTAGGGACCCTTACCAACCATCATTCGCGCGGCTTTCAGTGGCAAGGTCTCCTCATTGACGGAATCGACGTTCGACGGAGTGTTCGAAGAGCGGGCGCGACCGATTGAGGACGTGGTTGAGGGCGCGCGAATCAGATCCAGCGCTCGAGACCCGCGCGATACGCCGTGGCTGGCCAGTTGCAGAAGCGGTTCGATATCACGTCAGGGCGCCGTCACCGGAGCCGAAGGATCGCTCAACGCCCACGTCGCTCCTTGCACAACTTGGGAGGACGAGGCTGGTGGCTTCCGGAGGCCCTGCAAATCCGCTATGGCGTAAGCACCACCTTGCGGCACTCTTCTTCCTTGTCGTTGAAGATCTCGTAACCGCGCGCCGCGTCTTCCAGCTTCATGCGGTGGGAGATGATCACCTCTGGCTGCAGATCGCCGTTCTCGATATGGTCGAGAAGCTCCGGCAACAGACGATGCACATGCGTCTGGCCCATCTTGAACGTGAGTCCCTTGTCGAACGCATCGCCAATCAGGAAGCCGTGCACGAATCCGGCGTACACGCCGGGAATGCTTACAGTACCGCCGCGCCGAGTCGCCGCGATGCACTGTCGCAGCGCTTTGCCGCTGCTGCTTTCAATCTTCAGTGTGGTCAGCACGGTTTCTGTGGTGCTGCCCTTGGCCTCGAATCCGACCGCGTCAATTGACGCATCGACGCCACGGAATCCCGTACTTTCGATGATCGTCGCTGCCGGATCATCGTCCTCGTCGAAGTTGATCGGGATCACGCCATAGGTTGCACGGGCGAATTCCAGGCGATACGGATGGTGATCGACCATGAAGATCGTTTCGGCACCGAGCAGGCGTGCGCACGCCGCCGCCATCATGCCCACAGGGCCGGCGCCGAATATCGCGACTGAATCACCTTGCTTGATGTCAGCGTTCTGCGCCGCCTGGTAGCCAGTCGGCAGGATGTCGGAGAGGAACAGCACGCGTTCGTCATCGAGACTCCCTGGAATCACGAGCGGTCCGACATTCGCGTGCGGCACACGCACGAATTCCGCCTGGCCACCGGGAATGCCACCGTAGAGATGACTGTAGCCGAACAGCGCAGCGGGCGGGGTGATGTCCTTGCGATTGGCGATTGCGCCGCGACCGGTGTTGGTCGTTTCGCAGCACGCAAACTGCGTAAGTTCACAGAAGAAGCACGAGCCGCACGCAATCACGAAAGGTATGACGACGCAATCGCCGACCTTCACCTCGGTCACGCCCGTGCCGGCCTCCTCGACGATGCCCATGAACTCGTGGCCGAGGATGTCGCCATCTCTGACTTCCGGAATCTTTCCGCGAAAAAGGTGCAGGTCCGACCCGCAGATGGCGGTCGCAGTCACGCGCAGGATGATGTCGTCTGCAGCGTGCAATGCGGGATCAGGAACGGTGTCGACGCGCACGTCCTTGGCACCGTGATATGCGAGGGCTTTCATGTTCGGGTTCTCCGTGAGGGGCGCAAACGATTGCCGGCGACAAGCCGATGAAAACATCCCCTCCCGAGGAAGCCGCCGGAATCGACGTTTGATTACTTGCCCTGTGTTCCGGTATTGCGGAGGTCGGCGAGGGCCATTGCATCGTGACGCGAGGTGTTCGCCGCTTCCGTACATTTCAGCCGCGCATCGCTCTCAAGCGCGTTGCATTTCCGCGTGGCCGCGAGATGTTCAGCGTCGACGCGTGCGACCTCATTCGCGTGGTTCGGATTCGATCCCGTCACTGCCCGGTTGGCGCCGTCGTTGCGTGCCGTCCGATTCGCCTCGCCAGCCTGGTTCGCCTGACCGGTTCGATTGGCCTGTGCTGCAGTTGCGGGCTGCGTACCGTCACGATTGGCGTCGCGTGAGGCTTCCTGACCCGCTTGACGTGCATCGCTCGAAGAAGACTGCCGCGGGTTGTCGTCACAGGCCGCGACGGAAATGGATATTCCGCATAGTGCCATGAACATTCTGGTTTTCATTTTTGCGCCACCTTGGTTGGTTGATAGGGGTTGATGCGAATTGCACGTGGATCGGATGTGAGATATTACGCGGGCTTTGCAGACGCGAAACGCCGTCTGTGCGCAAACGAATGGGATTGCGCGTGCACTTCCACGCACGGAAAGGCAATGCGCGAAGGCCGTGGGTTCGGCCTTCGCGTTCAGTGCCACTGTTTTCAGCACGAGAGCGAGCTTCCTACCGCTTGGGTGTGCGGCCGTACGCGGGGTTCACAAAATGCTTTCAAGCTCGCCACATCTCCCACCGCGTCAGCGCTGACGCTTGCCGGCTCCGCCCTGCTCCTCTTCTTCTTCGCGGTTTTCTCCGCCCTGCTGCTCGCGGTTCTGTCCGCCGCCCTGCTGCTCGCGGTTCTGTCCACCGCCCTGCTGCTCGCGGTTCTGCCCGCCGCCCTGCTGCTCGCGGTTCTGTCCGCCGCCCTGCTGTTCGCGGTTCTGTCCGCCGCCCTGCTGTTGGTTGCCGTTGTTGTTAGCCATGCGATGCTCCTTCGATTAGCCGGCACATTGCCGACCCTCATGAATCAGCAAGTGCCGTGCCAGCTTCAAAGTGCCGATTTGTGGCTGAAATACGATTGGAATCGAGAAATAAAATCGTCTGCCATGGAAAATTTTCTTGCTTGCGCAAAACGTGGCAAAGGCATTCGCCACATTTTCTCGTGGCACGTCTCTTGCGTTGGCAATTGAAAGCAAATGAGGCGCTGCATCATGATTCCAGTTTCAGCTTCCGATCTTTCTTTCCATCGCGTGATTTCGGCGATTGACGCGGTACCGGATTCAGACAACGTGGTATTTCTTGTCAGTCGAATGAACGTGGAAGGCGACAGCTATCGTTCATCGCTTTGGGGATGCGAAAACGGACGTCCGTACCGGATCGTCGATTCGCAGGTAAAGCCCTCATCGCCGAAACTGTCTCCGCGTGGAACAGAGGTGGCCTATCTGTCAAAAGCGGGTGATGGCGGCACACAGATGCGCGTCGGGCGAATCGATGGCGAATCGGATCGCCCGGTGGGCGAGCCTTCGAAGACGCTGAGCGGAATCCTGGCCTGGTCGCCGGACGGAACGCGGGTCATCGTCACGCATCGCGTTGGCTGGAAGGAAGACGAGTTCGACGATCCCTCGGGCGGCGAGTCGCGACCTCGCGTCACGCGGCATCTGCCCTACAAGCAGGATGGTGGCGGCATCCGTGCCGGTTTCAGAACCGAGTGCCGCGTGATTGATGTGACAACGGGCACCCAGTCGATCCTCTTGCGTGGCGACTTCGATGTCACCCAGGCGGCATGGTCCGCAGATGGCGAAGCTCTTGCCTACATCCGCAACCGCACGGCGAGCCAACGTCATTTCACCGATGTCTGGCTGGCCAACGCCGACGGCAGCGACGCTCGTCAGGTCACCGAGCAGCTGGCTTCCGTCAACGCCGTGTCGTGGTCGCCCGACGGCAAGCGCCTTGCGGTGGTTGGCAGTGAAATCGAGGGTGACTCGATGGCTGACTTGCATGTCCTCGACGTGGCTTCAGGCGCCTTGCGCCGCCCCGCCAGCGAGGATCTGCAACTGGAAACCGGCACGCCTGTCTGGCATCCCGATGGCAGCCGGATCGCCGTTCTTGTCGCGCGCAACGGATTGCAGGGGATTGCGGTGGTCGATGTCACCCATGGCGACGTGCTGCACCCGAGCCGTGGCCTGACGCACATCAAGTCGTTTGCCGTGACGGCCAACGGGTTTGTCTTCACTTCCGCGTCCATGCGCACGCTCAACGAAGTCTTTCGCTGCGACTGGGACGGAAGCGCGGAACGCCGCCTCACCCGCTTCAACCGCCAGTGGTTCGCGACGCGTGCACGTCCGCGCGTCGTTCGGCGTCGCTTCGACGTGCCTGACGGCAATGGCGGCACCGATCAGGTCGATGCCTGGCTACTCATGCCCGCGCAGGGCAACGGCCCTTTTCCGGTGATGGTCGACATGCACGGTGGACCGCAGAGTACCGTGCTGATCGATTTTGCGAGCCACGCCTACTGGTATGCCCTTGTTTCGCTCGGCTGGATGGTGGTTGCACCGAACTGTGTCGGCTCCGGAAGTTACGGAGCCGATTTCGCCCGACGCTTGCGCGGCCGCTGGGGCGAACTCGACCTGCCGCAACATCTGGCGATCGTCACGAAACTGCAGCAGGAAGGGATTGCCTCCGATCACGTCGCGTGCGCCGGCAAAAGCTATGGCGGCTTTCTTTCAGCGTATGCGCTCGGCCACACGGATGTGTTCAAGAGCGTCGTCATCAGCGCACCCGTAGCCAATATCGAGTCGCACTGCGGCACCTCGGATTCGGGCTACTACGTGTCGCCCTATGCAATGGGCGTCGAGCTGACCGACGACCGCGAGCCCTATCGCACCCTTTCGCCAATCGATGCATGCGCCTCGCGCACGGCGTCGGTGATGCTTCTGCAAGGCGCGGATGACCAGCGCTGTCCGCTTGGGCAAGCAGAGGAAGTGCTCGCTCATCTGATTCGGAGCGGAATCGAGGCCACCATGGTGGTGTACCCGGGAGGCAGCCATTCGATGGCCGGTGACGGCAAGCCCTCGCATCGTGTGGATTACCACCATCGTATTGCGCATTGGTTGCACCACCGCGCGGGCGAATCGTCCGCTACGGCCGATTGACGGTCGCCCCAAACCACGCTCGGGTTGATTTGCCCGTGGCATGAAGAATCGTGCGGGGCGGGGAGGGGCTTCCCCGCACGATTCCCGTTCAACGCGAAGCTTGCGCGTTGGCCTTGGCCAGTTCCTTCGCCTGTTCGAGGTGTTTGGCGATGTGCGTGCGCGTGTCGCGCAGGTGCTTCGACAGTTCCGCATCCGTCGTCATCGGCAGCAACTCGTCATCGATCTTGGCAAGCACCTCGGTGTGGTCCTGCACCATTGCATCGATGTAGGCCTTTTCGAACGCGGCGCCTTCGAGCTTCGAGAGCTCTTCGCGCTTTGCCTTGCTCTTCGCCTTGAGCGCGGCAACTGCCGGTGTCTCCGAGGTTGACGCGCCCTGCGCGCTCGCGAGTTCGCTCGTCTTCACCTGATTGCTGGTGTGCTCACCGTGCAGCATGCGCGCGTACTCGGCCACTTTTGCGCTCGGCTTCTTGGCAAGGGCCATTTCCGCAGCCTTCACTTCGTGATCGTTGACCGCCGTGAGGATCGCGACAGGTTCGGCGTCGGAACGCGCCGTACTCATGCTCTGGGCGGAATTGGCTGGCGGGGTCATTCCCGGTTGGTTGGCAAACGCTGCCGCACTGATCAGCGCGGCGGACAGGCATGTGAAAAGGACTGTGGTCTTCATGTGATCTCCAGGAGTAGGTCCGAAAAGCCGGCACCTGCAAAGGAGAGAGCAATCACCATGCCACCGCGTCACTGCCCGATAAACACGCGCGGAATGTTGGAATAATCACGACGCCTCGGTTGCCAAACCAGACTTCGGTGCGATCGAGAGCGCATTCGTGGCGAGAGTTCAGCGTTTATGGCACGTACCTTGCTCAAGGCTTGAAAACGGGAGAGTCACGATGGATCGGACAGGTGCGATCAAGACAGCGCCCAGCATTGCCCCACCTCGGTGGTTGGCGGCGATCGTGGCCGCCAGCGGACTGCTTGCGTGCGGGCACGCCAACGCGTGCAGCGGCTGCCGGCCACAGGTGCTTTCACTGGTGTTCGATGACGCGTTTCCTGTCCGCCTCTTCGCCGTGGTCGCGCCGCTGGTGCTGAGCGTCGCCATCGTTTGCGTGCTGGGTCGCCCGCGCCGGGGAACGTCATGACACGCGCGCCCGCCTATCTTCGCGCCGGGCTGCTGTTGGGCATAGGCCTTGGCGGCTTCGTCGACGGCATACTCCTGCACCAGATCTTTCAGTGGCACGCCATGGTGTCCAGCCTGATGCCGCCGGTGGACCTCGTCAGCGCCAAGGTCAACATGTTCTGGGACGGCATCTTCCACGGCTTGATGTGGCTGGTGACGGTCGCAGGTATCCAGCAGTTGTGGCGCGCGAGAGACGCGCGACAACGGCCGCATGGTGGCTACATCATCGGCGCCATGCTGGTCGGCTGGGCGTTGTTCAATCTCATTGAAGGTATCCTGCACCACCATCTGCTGGGGCTGCATCATGTGCGCGAGTTCGTCATGGATCGTGCGATGTGGGACTACGGATTCCTTGCCGTGAGCGTCGCCATCGGCGCCGGCGGACTCCTCCTGATGCGACGCGCTGGGCGCGTTGCTGCATGAACATCCAACATTCCCTCGACATGCCATCCGCTGGATTCTTCGCATCCATACGCCATCAGGTGCGGGAACTTTGTTCCTGCCTGAAGAAAAATTTTCACGGTGCACAGGCTCAGCGTCACGAAGCGGGGAGGCGCGGCGGCCGCGTGTTCCGTATCAGCGTTTCGAATCTGTTCCCGTCGTCCCCGTGATTCGACCGGGAGAGCACACGTGAAGGCGGTGGTCACAGGCGCAAATCGCGGGTTGGGCCTGGAGTTCGTGCGCCAGTTGCTGGCGCGTGGCGATGAGGTTGTCGCAACGTGTCGAACACCAAGGGCGGCCGCCGGCCTGATCGAGCTGGAATCCCGATACCGGGAACGCCTCGCCGTGCTGGCGCTTGACGTCTCCGATGCGCGTTCCTGCCACGAGTTCGTGAAGTCATTCCAATCGCTGGGTAGTCGACTTGATTTGCTCATCCACAACGCAGGGACGCTCCCGGCCGGAGAGACGTTCGGCAGCATGACGGCCGAGGCGTTCACCAACACGTTTCGCACCAACGTGCAGGGCCCCGTACTGTTGACGCAGGCGCTCGCCGATGATCTTGCGACGCGCGCCACCGTGATCACCATCAGCTCGGACCTGGCCTCGATGACCGACGCTGCGGGGTTCGTGATGCCGAGCTATTCCATCAGCAAGGCGGCACTCAATATGGCAACACGTCTTCTCGGCCATGCGCTTGCGGCGCGTGAAATAACCGTGCGGGCAATGAGTCCCGGATGGGTCAGCACGGATATGGGCGGGTCGGATGCGCCCCTCGAGCCGGCCGAATCGGTGAGCGTGATGCTTGCCACGATAGACGCACTGCGCTTTGACCGTGCTTCGATCGGCACATTTGTATCCAATACAGGAGTGTCAAAGGCGTGGTGAGCTTGGCGCCCGGGGAGCCGCTCGAGGCTGGTGTTCGTCCTCCTGCGGCACGCGCCATGACACGCGCCGATCACGGGACCTTGCGCCATCGTGACAACGTGCAATGCGGACGGACCCGAGGCTGCATCGAGGAAGTGATCAAAGCGAGCGGTGGCATGCATCCACTGGTGCGCGGCATAACAAGATATGCTTCACGTTGGTGCCTTGCCCTAGGACTGGCTTTTTTCGGCGTCGGGTACCTTGCTTGAACGGGGTGATCCGTCGGGCAAGCCTCCAGGGCGGACAGCCGCCTCCATCAGGCGTAAGCCGCGACGTATCGCCGCCACAGGGCCACCATCTCCGCATCCGCTGCGAGAGAGCCATACAAACAAGTTGTGATGAGAGGGAAAGCGTGCGAAGTTCGCTGACGATCCAGAACGATGACGGATCCCGGCGACCCTGCTCGGAGCAGAAACATGGCCTGTGTGTTGCTGGTGGAAGACGACCGAATCATCCGTGACATCGTGGGTGAGGCCTTGACCGAGGCGGGGCACGAGGTGACTGTTGCAGAGAACGGCGTCGAAGCGATGTCGGCATTGCGCGCCCGAACTTTTGATGCAGTGGTCAGCGATTTCATGATGCCGGCAGGTGTGTCGGGAATCGACCTGGCAAGTTATCTCGAAAGCACCGCCGTTCCGACCAAGGTCATACTGGTTTCCGGGTTGTCCCGTAATCATCTCGGAACATTGCCGGATCAAGTTGCATTCCTTGCAAAACCCTATCGGGTTGCTGAGCTGGTCTCTCTTCTTCCGCAGTAGAACAAAACGTTTGTTGTGCTGCAGAGAGCGATGACGGCGGGTGCGCGCTCGACTCTGGACGATTGCGTTCGTAACCAGTATCCAACGGTACTGACGTGTTGGTTTTCGCCTCGAACCGAAGGTTCGCGGATACCCTGCGAGGATGTGCCATGCGCCTAGCCGACTTCATCGAAAAGAACATCGCGCTCATCGTCGAGGAGGCAAAGACTTTCGCCAAGACACTGGGTGAAGCCGGGGCACGGTTGGACGACAAGGCCCTGCGTGATCATATCCCGGACATGTTGAATACCATCATTGCAGACCTTCGGACCGAACAATCGGATGCGGTCGCGCAGGAAAAGGCCGAGGGTGATTTTGCGCCAGATACCAGCAGGAAAGATTCTGCGGCACAGATACATGCCTGCGAGAGGGCCGACCAGGGTTTCGACGTCATACAACTCGTGTCGGAATATCGTGTCCTGCGCGCGACGGTCGTGCGTCTTTGGACGCCGGAGCGTGTTTTCGATGAGGAAGCGGTTGAGGACATGAACCGCTTCAATGAAGCGGTGGATCAAGCCTTGGCCGAGTCAGTCGGATCATTCTCGAACAAGGTCGAGCAGTGGCGCGATGTTTTCCTCGGCATACTCGGGCACGAGTTGAGGGGGCCGCTGTCATCCATACTGCTTGCAGCAGAGATGATGGGTACGTCGGAAGCGAGCGGGTCTCCATCCAAGCATCTTGTTCGGATTGTGGACAGCGGCAATCGCATGCAGGTCCTATTGAATGACCTGCTGGACTTCAACCGGGTTTCGTACGGCCTCGGCCTGATAGTCGATCGCGCTCTGGTCGATCTTGCTCCTGCCTGCATGAGTGAAATTGAAATTGCACGCACGAACTGGCCCGGGCGCGAGTTCGATTTCACGAGCCATGGGTCCTGCATCGGCGAGTTCGACGCGTCGAGGGTACGCGAGGTCGTAGGAAACCTGCTGACCAACGCCGTCAAATACGGCGACAGGGAGAGCGCTATCGCGGTACACCTCGATGGGCGAGACGATCTGGTCTGCATCACGGTGAAGAACAGCGGGCCTGAAATCCCCGAAGACAAGTTCGAAGAGTTGTTCGAGCCCTTGCGTCGAGGAACTGCGGTAAACGGATCCGATGGCAGCCTGGGCCTGGGTCTGTTCATCGTCAAGCAGGTGGCACTGGCACACGGCGGCAGCGTTGCGGTCAGTTCATCCGGCGGTGTCACGGAGTTCTGCGTGCGACTGCGCAGGGCCGATATGCCGCCCGTAGCGACGACTGACCTGTTGGGCGCAGCCAGGGGCGGCTAGAGACGGCTCATTCGCGCGCCGGGGAAACCTGATCTGCACTGTCGGCTTGTGATTCGCTCGCCAACGCAAGGCTCACGGTGAACGTGGCACCCAGGCCTGGACCTTCACTCGATGCGTCGATGGTTCCTCCATGCGCGGAGACCGTCGCTTCGGCGATGGCAAGACCCAGTCCCAGACCGCCGAATCGGCGTGTCACCTGCTCGCTGCCTTGTTCGAACGGAACGAAAAGCTGCTCCGCGAAAGAGGGCTCGAATCCGATGCCACTGTCCGACACGGTGGTCACCACCTGTTCGCCGCGATTGAGGGTCCGCAAAACGACTTCGCTGCCTTTTGCCGAGAACTTCGATGCATTCTTCAGGATATTCCAGAACACCTGGTGCAGGCGCTCTGAATCTCCGCGGACACGACGATTCACGGCATCGAGGTGGACAGAGATGACCTGATCCCTAACCTGAAAATCGGGGGACGAGATTTCCACGGCACGTGTCAGGATGTCATGCAAATCGACGAGTTCGAACGCGAGTTCCATCTTTCCATGAACGAGTCGGGAGATGTCGAGGAGGTCGTCGATCAGGTGGGTCTGGGTTCGAATATTGCGTTCAATGATGGCCACGGTCTCGCGCTCTTCCGCCCCGAGGGCGGGGTTGCGGCCGAGCAGCTGTGCTGACAACAGCACAGGCGTCAGCGGGGCGCGAAGTTCGTGAGACAGGATGGCGAGAAAACGGTCCTTCGCTTTTCCGGCGGCCTCGGCGGCATCGCGTGCGGCCTCCGCATCCTGCAGGGCGAGATGCAGTTGTGCACGTGCGTCATCTGCTGTGGCTTTGGCCTGCATCTGCTCGGTCTGGTCGCGAAAGATCTTGACCAGGCCGCGCGTCTGTCCGGCTGAATCGTGCATCGCCATCATCGCGCCGGAGCCCCAGAACCGGTGACCGTCCTTGCGTACGTGCCAGCGCTCGTCCGATGCGCGGCCTTCGGCGAGCGCGGTACCGGCCTCCGCCTGCGGAGCACCGGCCGACCGGTCCTCCGGCGTGAAAATCACATCGGCACTCATTCCGATTGCTTCCACTTCGGTGAAGCCGAGGATTGCGAAAGCACCAGCACTCCAGCTCGTTACCCGACGATCCACATCCATCGAAATGATCGCGTAATCGCGAGCGTTCTCGATGATGAGTCGAAGCAGTTCCCGGCTGACGTCCAACTGTTCTTCGGCGAGGCGACGCTCGGTGATGTCCGAGACCATCCCGACGATGAACTTTCGGCCGTCCCTCAACTCGCCCGGTGCAGAGGCGGCGAAAATCCAGCGCCGGGACTTGCCGGCACGCGTCAGCACATCGAACTCGGCATTCAGTATCGATGCGCTTCCTTCAAACAGCCCGTACATGTTGTTGCGAAGGTGGTCGGCACCGGGTCCGTTGGCGCGCTTGAGCCAGGATGCGAAGTCAGGAAGATCCTCGCGCGTGTACCCGGTGAGTGCCGTCCATTCGCGACTGAGCTGGATGACCTGGCCGTCCTCGGTCTGCATGATTACCGGGAAAGGCGCGTCCTCGACGGCGCGTCGGAACTGCTCCTCGCTTTCCCTTAGCGCAGCGTCCGCTGTCTTCAGGTCCTCGATGTCTGTCGCGGTGCCGAACCAGCCATCCACCTGTCCGTCATCCCGGTGTGTCGGTACATTGCGCCCGAGGAACCATCGATACGTTCCGTCGAAGCGGCGCAGACGATACTCGCAATCGAATATCTCGTTTGCAGCCAGTGCTCGTTGCCATTGCGCGATGGCTGGCGCCGAGTCGTCGGGGTGGACGATCGCCATCCACCCGGGTCCGACCGACTGCTCTTCCGAGCAGCCGCTGTATTCGTACCAGCGGCGATTGAAGTAGATGGCTCGGCCCTCGCGGTCGTTGGTCCAAACGACCTGCGGGATGGCATCCGCGAGGGTCTGCAACCGGCCTTCGCTTGCATGCAATGCGGATTCGTACGTCTTGCGTTCCGTGATATCGATGAATGTAAGCACGACACCGGCGATGTAGTCGTCCACGGTGCGATACGGCAACACACGAACCATCAGCCAGGCGCTGCCTGCAACGATCTCGCGCTCTACGGGAACGAGGCTGGCAAGAACCTGCTCCGCGTCGGAAACGAGCGCGGGGTATTCGAGTTGCTGCTTCAGGTCGGATATGGGGCGGCCGATGTCGCCGGCAATGAAATTGAACAACGGTTCTGCCGACGGTGTGTAGCGCATGATGCGCATCTCGCGATCGAGGAACACGGTCGCTATCTGCGTTGCGCTCATGAGATTGCGCAAATCGGAGTTTGCCCGCCCCAACTCGTCGACTCGCCCCTTGAACTCCACGTTGAGTGTTGTCAATTCCTCATTGACGCTCTGCAGCTCCTCGCGTCCACTTTCGAGTTCTTCGCTTGCACTGCGCAGCTCCTCGTTCATGGCCTGCAACTCTTCGTTGCTCGCCTTCAGTTCCTCCGCGGAAATTTCATAATGCTCGACGGTCGATTGCAGGCGAAATCTTGCGTCGGCCAACTGTCGCTCGAGCTGATCGGCCAGAGCGGATGTAGCATCGTCCGGCGCCGCCAGTGCGATACGCCGGGCATGGCTTTCGTCACGATCATGTGCCGTGAACAGCACCAGAAAATATCCGGGTGCCGCTTCGCCCCCTGGCGCGACCCTGATATCGACTGCACGACCGTCTGCGGATATCGCGGACACTTCGACCGATTCGCTACGGTCCTCTGCAGTCAGCAGCGCGGAACGCAACGGAGCACGAAACGCAGGGTGCACCAGACGGAGCAAATCGCGCGTCGGCTCGCCCTCCGGATGATGAAGGAAGACATGCGCGTTGTCCGAGAGATGCACGACGTTGTATTTGGAATCCACGAGAACCGATGGCGGGCCCCAACTCGTCAGGAGTCGAAAGTGGGTTTCGTAGGCTGGCGGCGCAAGCGCGGGGGAAGGCGAGGGGGCGGCATCGGCCGCGCTGCGTGGAACGGACTCGTCCATGCGCTCGGCGACGGGCGACATCATCAGCTTGGTGCGCTCATGTTTGTGCAGGGCCCGGTGCAACGCGGACTCGCCATGCTCGGACGCGAACGGCAGGCCGATGCGGTTCCCCGCGCGCTGTCGGTACAGGCGATGCCGCTTGTCGACCGTTTCGAACAGCGGACTGTCGTCAGGTACGGTCTCCGATGAACCGAGGAACAAGACGCCGTCCGGGCGTAATGCAAAATTGAAGATCTCGAAGCAGCGCGCCTGTGCTTCACGGTTGAGGTAGATCAACAGGTTCCGGCACGAGAGCAGGTCGACGCGCGAAAACGGTGCATCCTTCAGCACGTCGTGGGTTGCGAACAGGACCATCTCGCGAACCTCGCGGCGCACCATGTAACCCTCCGGAACCTTGGTGAAGAAGCGATGCAGCCGCTCCTGGCTGACATCTGCCGAGATCGTTTCCGGGTACACACCGGCTCGCGCGAAACGGATGGCTTCTTCATCGAGATCGCAGGCAAACACCTGGAGGGTCAGCCGGTGCTCGACATCGGCGGCGTGCTCGAGCAGCAGCATTGCCATCGAATACGCTTCCTCACCGGTCGCACACGCCACCACCCACACGCGAACGGCCTGGTCTGCTGACTTTTCCGCAAACAGCCTGGCGATGTGCTCGTCGAGAGCATCGAACGAATCCCGGTCGCGAAAGAAGTTCGTTACCGATATGAGCAGTTCGCAGACCAGCGCAGCCGCTTCGCCCGGCTGCGTGCGCAAGCTGGTCAGGTAGTCGTCCATGGTCTCGACGCCGGTGACCTGCATGCGACGCGAGATGCGACGTACGATCGTCGCGCGCTTGTAGTAGCTGAAGTCGCGCCCCGTTTTCGCACGCAGGAAGCGCAGGATTTCGAGCAACTTCGTTTCCCGATCGATCGCTGTCAATTCCGACGGGGAGGATGTCGGCGCGACTTCAGACGGAAGTTCGAGCCTCTGTTCGCGAGCGTGGTATTCGCTGATGCGTTTCGGCATTTCAGCGACGCGAAGCACCCAGTCGACCATGCCCGTCTCGATCGCAGCACGGGGCATGGACGGGTACTCGGCTTCGCCGGGATCCTGGGCGATGGTCAGGCCGCCGCGTTCCTTGATGCGTTTCAGCCCTATGGCGCCATCGCCGTCCGCGCCACTGAGCACGATGGCGGTGGCCTGGGGCCCGTGCGTATCGGCGAGTGATCGGAAGAAAAGATCAACGGCGACGCGCTTTCCGTGCTGCGGCTGCAGGTCAGTCAATCTGAGGTGGCCATTGACTGTTGTAAGGTGTTTGCCTGGCGGGATGACGTAAACCGTGTTGACTTCAACCCTGACCCCGTCGTGCGCAGCCACGACCGGGATGGAACTATGACGCTGCAACAATTCCGGAAGCGTGCTGTGATGTTTCGGAGAAAGATGCAGAACGACGACGTAGGCCATGTTCGAGTCGGCCGGAACGCAGTCGAAGAACTGTCCAAGGGCACTGATACCCCCCGCCGACCCGCCGAGTCCGACAAGCGGAATGATACCTGCGCCATCAGTTGGAAGGATGTCGCCGATTTCGGTACCACGCTGGAACTCGACGGCGTCGGGCCCGATCAACGGGAGTCCATCGGCCGGATCAGCGTTGGGGGAAGGCGGTACTGTCGTCATCAGTCAGTTCCTGAAGCGCCCGTGGTCCCCAGTGTGCAGCATCGCTTCACTGACCGCGAGTCGTTGAAGACGTTGAATGCAGCACGGACGCAAGCAGAGCAGGCGCGACCGATCGTCGTGCATCACTGCTGTTCGCCCATCTCGCGTTTGGCCTCTTCGAGCAGCGCTTCGAGCATGGCCAGATCGATCGGCTTGACCAGGTGATGCCGATACCCGGCATCGCGACTCGCATGGCGGTCTTCAAGCGTTCCGAAGCCGCTCATTGCGATCGCGAAGGGTCGTTGACCGGACTGGTGCAATTCGCGCAAAAGGGTCCAGCCATTGCCGTCAGGCAGTCCGATGTCGGAGAGCAGCACATCCGTGGGGCTCAGGTCGAAATGACGCAGCGCTTCCTGCATCGTCGCGGCGGCCTGCACTTCGTAACCCATGGCCCGAAAGAGTCGTGTCAGCACGAGGCGCGTATCGTCGCCATCTTCGACGATGAAGACCCGATGGGGTGAAGGGCGGAGTGTGTCATTCATGGTGCCGGATGCTCAAAAAGGGGAACCCCTTTCGAATGATCCGATTCTCTGAAAGAGCCATCGCGTGATCATTCGGGAACGGACGTGCGCAGACTACGCGGCTATTGCGAGGAAAAGCGTAAATGCACTCGCTCGGAAATTCGCAGTTTATTCCGCGTTCCGCCTTGCCATCTGCGGTCAGTAGCCGATGCGCAACATGCAACAGCGGATGCACGGTCAGCAAGCCTCTCGGCGGAAACCCTGGTTCACCCACGCCGACGTCACGAGGGTGTCGCATCGGATCGTTCATGGCCGGTGACAACCGGCGGATTTCGAACTCGCTCGACGAACGCCGAGCGACGCGATCGCGATAGACAGCAGCCGATGCGCCACTGCACCAGCTGCGCGTCCTGAGCCACATGGTCCTGACACGCAATGTCTTCAGATTGATCAATCGTCGTTCTTCACCATGCCACGCACATTCATCGCCGCAAGAAATATCTGCAGGACCACCAAAGCCCACGTCGTTGTGAAAATGCCCCATGCGATCCACAAGACATTGCTGAGCAGAAAGCACCAGAACCCGAGCAGACGCCTCGATTTCAGCGTCGAAGCGACAAACCAGGCGGCAACGATCGTCACTACCATTGCGGGCCATTGAAGCCAGTTCAGCTCATCCACGGATGTCTCGCGGTATCGGTCCTGCCGATGGCTGCTGACGTCCGGGCATCAACGTGTCGACCTCGCTGCGCACAGGGTGAGGGCCGAAAGGGCCGTGCCGATCTTCATCGAACCTTGCTCCTGAGCTGACGCGTGCATGGAGAAATCAATGTTGCCGCGAACGCCGCGGTGGACGTAGCGCACCGCACGGATGCGGTCTGCGAGCGGCGAATCACCTATGGTCAGTGCATGTCCCGTACCAACCAGGCCCGGGGGAGCGAAAGCACGTCGTCTCCCGTGATTCGGTCACGCAAAGGCCGTGGAGTATCCGGCCTGGTAGTAAACGATTCCGATCAATGGAAACCGTTTCTTGATGCGCACCATCGATCCACTGGTGGCGAATCGGGTGGCTTCGCGAACCGGCAAGGGGAATCGGAGCACGATCCCGGAGGTCGCCGTTCGCGGGGAGGGACGTTCCGGCGAGCGGCTCAACAACGTCGCCGCACATTCAGCGCTGCCCGACGAAGGACAGCTTCACGGCGTCAAACTCCTTGTCGCCGCCGTGAAGCTGTGACGGCAAGCGCTCCGCGCCGCCGAAAAGCGTTGAAGCTTCAGGATGTCGTGCGCATCCCGCGCTCGAGTGCATTGTCAGCTGTGACGAGCAGCGGACAGGAATGCGGTTCGTCCCTTGCCGAACGTTCGGGGGAAAGTGCAACGCCTCGAATAACCGTCTTCGGTCGATCGTCCTTGCCGTGAACGAGCAAGCCTCCGACGGCCCCCACGATGACGTCGTGCCACGATGTGTCCGGGGAGAGTGTCGATGGGACGACGCCCTTGCCTATCGAGACATACGCGAGCACTGCCATCATCACCGCCAATGCGGCGATGATGATGATGCCGACACTGTTGCGGGCAGGGTTGCTGGTTGATTGATTGCAGCGGTAGCAGTGCTGGAGCTGCTTCAGGCAGAGAAACCCGCAGCGAGGACAAGCTATCGAGCGACGGTTGAACATTTCATTCCCCGGACGAGCTCGACCGGTTCGGGTGAACCGCGCGTTGCAGGACTTTCCCCGCACTGTGGAAACCAGTCGCGATCTCATCCATGGGCGACCGGCTCCGGGCCGGAAGCTTCGTGGACGCTGTGGATGTCATCTGATTCGGTTTGCCGGTGCAGGAACGGTGGTGGCATTCCGTGCCCGCAACGGGCGAGCGCTTTCTTCTGTTCCCACTTCCATGCGTGAAGGACGATGGACGCCAGATCCGGATAGCGCGGGGACCAGCCCAGCGTGTCACGAATCCTGCTGCTGTCTGCAATGAGTACGGCTGGATCGCCAGGGCGCCGCGGTCGGATCGATCGGGCGATGGTGCATCCGGTAACGGATTCGCAGGTATCGATGACGTCGCGAACGGAAAATCCTCGCTCGCTGCCGAGGTTGTAGGTCGCGCCCACGCCAGGGCGCACCTCGGCAAGCGCGAGTGAGTGCGCGTCGACCAGGTCTTCGACGTGCACGTAATCCCGTACGCACGTGCCGTCCGGAGTCGGGTAGTCGTCGCCGTAAATGGAAACGGTCGAATCCGACAGTGCCGATTCGAGTACGCGGGGAATCAGATGGGTCTCGGGTTCATGCAATTCGCCGAGAGCGGTGTCGGCAGAAGCGCCAGCCACATTGAAATAGCGAAGAATGGTGTATCCAAGACCGTGTGCGAGGCGCACGTCTTCGAGCGCCATCTCGACCATCCATTTCGACCGTCCATAAGGGTTGATTGGCGCGAGTTCGCTGTCTTCGCGGATCGGCACTTCGACGGGATCCCCGTAAACCGCAGCAGTGGATGAGAACACGAACTTCTTGATCCCGGCGTCGACGCAGGCTTTCAGCAGAATAAGGGAACCGCCGAAGTTGTTGGCGTAATAGCGCAGCGGAAAGGAAACGCTTTCGCCGACTTCCATGAAGGCAGCGAAATGCATCACGGCATCGATTTCGTGCGCGACCAGCACCGACAACATCGTTGCGTGATCCTCCACGGCTGCATCGATCCAGGTCGCCATGCCGGGAAAGTCGCGGCAAGCCTCCTCTACCAGCGACAGGTTGCCGCGCCGGAGGTCGTCGACCACGACCACGCTGTGTCCACTCCGGAGCAGATTCCGTACCGCATGACTGCCGATGTAGCCGGCACCACCCGTAACCAATACGTTCATCGTTTCATCCGCCGTCCGGATGCACGTCATTAGCCGTGCATTTGTTCAAAAGATCCTCGCATACACAGTGACCAGCACCATCCCGACCCGAAGCTTGATGATGAAGCCGAGCGCGAAGCCACGCAGCGATTCGCCGTATTCGGCGGCCTTGTTGGCAATCACCAGCGCATCGCGACCGCGCACAGCTGAACCGTTGGCCTTGATGAACTCCCAACCATCTTCGTATTCCATGACAACGATTCGACGCATGCTGTGACTTCAATTTCAGTGTGGTTTGCGCTCAGGGAGCCACGCTCGAGGTCCTTTCAGGCCGCGGACGCGTCTCATACGGGTGGTGGGTCACGCTCACGCTGTGGATGCCGATGCGACGCCAATGCATTGATGAACGCGGAAACGCCCTTCTTCGCGTCCTTCGCGAGGACGATGCCGGTGTCCGTTTCGGACACGTCGACCCCACACGCCTGCATCAATCGCGACGACTCACCGAGAGCAAGAATCGTCTTGCCGTGGCGGTAGTGGTCCTTGATGTATTCATGCGCACGGCCGTCAACCATGAGGGCGTCCACCGAAGCTTTCCCGCCTGGCAGGACCAGTGCGTCGAAGCATGCGGCGACCTCGTTCTCGAGCGACGCGTCGGCGTCAATCGATTCGCCCAGCAGGGTCTTGATCGCGCCGATCCGCGGGCCCACGAGCCTGCCGAGTGCGCCCGCATCGAACAACGCGCGTTGCACAGCGGAAATTGCCTCGCCGTCTACGCCGGGCGCGACGAGAATGGCAATCTTCCGGGTGCGGATACCGCCGTCGCCGGGGCGAAACAGCAGCGACAACGCGGGCGAATGCGTGACTTCCGGCAGCGGGGGAGACTCGATCGCCCGGGGCATCGGTGCCGGAATGTTCGCGCCCAGCCCCATGGCAATCTGCTGTACGAGAAGCTCGGACACGTTGGCCAGCTGCGACAGCACGCGTTCCCTGATGGCCGGGACGGTCACCTTGCTCAATTCGAACCGAAACGCCGCAACGATGTGCTGCTGTTCCGCGGGAGACTGACTCTCGAAGAACAAGGTGGCCTGGTTGTAGTGCTCGGCGAACTTCAGCGGCTTGCCGCGCATTTCATCCTGCGCGACGGGCTCGGGAAATGATACGAAACCCGCAGGTCCGCCCTGGAACGGGCAACCCCCGCCCAAAGAATTCGGCTCGTAGGACACCTTGCCACGATGCACCGCCTGCCGGTGCATGCCGTCGCGCTGATTGTTGTGCACCGGGACCAACGGTGCATTGATCGGAATTTCATGGAAATTGGGTCCACCGAGTCGGGATATCTGCGTGTCGGTGTAGGAATGGATACGCCCGGCAAGCAACGGATCGTTGGTGAAGTCGATCCCGGGAATCACATGTGCGGTGCAGAACGCCACCTGTTCGGTTTCGGCGAAGAAATTGTCGGGATTGCGGTCCAATACCATGCGACCGATCGCGGTCACCGGGACCAGTTCTTCGGGGATGATCTTGGTGGAATCGAGCACGTCGAAGGTGAACGCGTCGGCCTGTTCTTCAGTGAACAGCTGGACACCAAGTTCCCATTCCGGATATTCGCCACTGTCGATCGCTTCCCACAGGTCACGACGGTGGAAGTCGGGATCACCGCCGGAAATCTTCACGGCCTCGTCCCACACCAGCGAATGCGTGCCGAGCTTGGGCGTCCAGTGGAATTTGACGAGCACCGATTCGCCGCCCGCGTTGACGAAGCGGAACGTGTGAACGCCGAATCCCTGCATCATCCGGTAGCTGCGCGGTATCGTGCGGTCCGACATCTGCCACAGCAGCATGTGGGTGGATTCGGGCATGAGCGATACGAAGTCCCAGAACGTGTCGTGTGCCGATGCCGCCTGCGGCATGGCGTGGTGCGGCTCTGGTTTGACCGCGTGCACGAGATCCGGAAACTTCATGGCGTCCTGGATGAAGAACACAGGAATGTTGTTCCCGACCAGGTCCCAGTTACCTTCATCGGTATAGAACTTGACTGCAAAGCCACGCACATCACGTGCCGTGTCTTTCGAGCCCCGCTCGCCGGCAACGGTCGAAAACCGCGTGAATACCGGCGTACGTTTTCCGGCCTCCTGGAATGGTGCCGCGCGGGTGATCTTGTCGAGCGCGACATACGCCTCGAAGAAGCCATGGGCCCCGCTGCCGCGGGCATGCACGATGCGCTCGGGGATCCGCTCGTGATCGAAATGCGTGATCTTCTCGCGAAGGATGAAATCCTTGAGCAGTGCCGGACCTCGCACGCCGGCAGTGAGCGAGTGCTGATTGTCCGCAATCGGCACGCCATGATTGGTCGTCAGCATCTGCCCGACGGAGTTCGCACGTACGCGTTCGAGGGTGCCGGCCGGCGCGCGCGCACCATCATTCGCCGGATTACCGGTCTTTGCCGAAACGTTCGACTCCGACAGCGTACTTGCGGTGACGTCGGGCGCGACCTCCAGCACGTGATCTCCAGCTGGTGCGTGTGAGCCGCCGCCGGCCTGGTATTCGTTCGGCTTGCTCGTGTTGTACGGCATGGAGGCAACGAGTGCGTCGGTCGCCACAGCGCGCTCGACCGCACGATCGCCTGAAGCCTCGATGGATGCCGGGCCGCTGTCGGTCATGCGCGCGGCGACCTTTGGGGCTGCTTTCGCCGCGGCTGCAGGCTTTCGATTCGGAGTACGTTTCTTGGAGGTCACGGGGAGGCCCTATTGGAGGCGGTCACCACGCGTCGCCTGCTGGCGAGGGGTGGTGACAAATGCACATGGGGAATTGGGGAGCGGAAAGGATCGTTGCGAAAGCGCTTAACCAGGCGCCGTCGGTGAGCGGAAGGCTGCCTTGACCAGCGTCTTGGCCTTCGCATGCATCGAAACGAGCGTTGCCGTGTTGGACGCTTTCCATTCCTCGTACTGTTCGTCGAGTTCGGCCAGTTCCTTCGCACTGAAAAGCTTCCGCGCCTTGGCGAACATCTCGTTCTCTTCCTCGCGCGCGTGATGGGTGACGAACTCGCCAAGCACTTTCGCGGAACCCGCAAACTGGCGCGTGTTCGGTGCAGAGGCGTGCAAGTCTGGCAGCACGGTCAACTCGACCGCGCGATGCTCCTGTATGGCTTCCGCGTGCTGCAACAGCGCTTCGTTGTCGGCACGCTTGGCGAACGCGGGATAGAACGTGAGCTCTTCCCACTTTGCATGCGGGATGAGCAGGGCCTCGATTTCCTCGAGCAACGACAGACGCTTCTTCTGCGCGCGGTCGGTGGTGGCGTCCATCTGCTCGAACAGTTCTTTCAGGGCGCCGTGCTCGGCTTTCAGGGTGGCAAGGATGTTGCGCATGGGTTTTTCACACTTTTCGTAGAGGGCTGGCGGATTTCCACTCAGTGCTGGAAATCGGGCGGGCAGAGGTGCGGTTGGAGCGCTATCGGTGATTGCACCGCGTAGGGCACTGCACGTTGCGTACCATCGTCACGATTCGTCAGGCGCCGAGCTTTCAGGCGAGAGAACGCCACGGCAGGACGAGCCAACGGCGGCAGCACCAGAAAGCTTTTCCTGGCTACCGGAAAATACTTCAGCTCAATGGTGTCGGCTTGTGGCTGTCGGCGCAGGCCGAACGCGTGGTCGGAGATGCGACCGCTCAGCCAAGGTCATCAGGCAAGCTGCCGACGACCTCGTCGGACACCAGACCAAGATTGCGATACCGGATAAGCCGGTTGTAGATCGTTTTCGCGGTGATGCCGAGCGTGTCGGCCGTCTGGCGCTTGTTGTTGTTGAAATGCGCAAGCGTCTTCAACAGCATCTCGCGCTCCACCTCTTCGAGATTCATGCCGACGGAGAAGCGGATCGAACCGTCGGCGCCTGCAACGGATCGCGCCGGTGCGGTTTCGAATCGCACCGTATCGTCATCGCTCAGGATGTACTGCCTTTGCACGGCGTGTCTGAGCTCCCGGATGTTGCCCGGCCACGGAGCGTTCTCGAGTGTCTGCACGGCGCCATCGGAAAATGTCTTTCGCGTCGTGTAGCGCACGTTGAGCCGATCAAGAAAGTGCTGGGCGAGCAGCCCGATGTCACTTCGGCGGTCGCGCAGTGACGGGACCACAAGGGGAAATTCCTGCAATCGATAGTAGAGATCCTGGCGCAGGCGGCCTTCGAGTGTCGCTTGCAGCGCGTCGCGATTGGTTGCTGCAATGACGCGTACATCGAGCGGGATTTCCCGGGTTCCGCCGACCCTTGTCAGTTGCCTTGTCTCGAGCACTCTGAGCAGATACACCTGCGCGTCGAGTGGCATTTCCGTGATCTCGTCGAGGAAGATCGTGCCGCCTTGAGCCTGCTCGAAGAACCCGACGTGGCTCTGCGTCGCGCCGGTGAACGATCCACGCTCGTGACCGAACAGTTGACTGCTGATCAGGTCTGCTGGAACGGCGCCACAGTTGACTGCAACAAAACGGCCCTTGCGCCCGCTGAGATCATGCACGGCTCGGGACACAAGTTCCTTGCCTGTGCCGCTTTCGCCACTGACCAGCACACTGATATCGGTCGGCGCGATACGCCGGATCTTTGCAAACAGATCCTGTATCGGCAGACTTTTCCCGACCAGCGCGCCCAGCTGGTTGGTGGGCTCAGCCACGCGCTGCTGTGCGCGAGTCGCTGCCTCAGTGAACAGTTTCTCGAGCTGGCCGGCAACGACAGGCTTTATGAGGTATTCGACTACAGGTGACCCGACGGCTCGGACGGCCGTCTCCAGGCTGGGATGCCCGGTGACCACGACCACCTTGCCGTGAGCCGTCAGATCGAGATCCTCGATGAGATCGAGACCGTGTCCGTCGGGCAGTGAAAGATCAACGAGGATCAGATCATAAGAACTGGCGCCGACGATGGAGTAGGCCTGCGTGAGCGTGGCCGCGCCGGTGACCCGACAATTGAACAGGGCCCCCAGCGACGAGGCGGCATGGCGGAACTGCTCGTTGTCGTCGACAACGAGCACCAGGCCTTTGGCGGTAATCACGGGTACATCCTCAGACATCGTGCGATGGCCATGCGAACAGCAATGTAACGACTTCACGCAACAACCTGCAGTGAACAGATGCAATTGTGCTGTTCAATTGCTGTTGCGCCGTGCCTCTCCGTGGCTCGCGGGAGGGGTCACGACCGGGTCATTGAACCTGTCAGGGCCTTCGCGTGCGCGATGTTGCAGTCCCGTTGGTGCCACTTTCAGGCCAAGCGAAGCGTTGTTCCTCGATCCCCGCGGTCACCTCGATCGGTGCTGGATGACCCAACGTCGTTGCGATCGCACTGGCCTCATGGCTGGAAATTCGATCCAGAACGGACACCATCTTGGCTACCTGGCCCTCGATGAGCGATGCCACATCGATCACTGCGGGATCCTTGCTGGCGGCGCGCAGAAGTGCACTTGTCATGTGCAGGGGCGTCATATGATTGCGCAGTTCGTGGGCAACGGCCGCCAGGTACTCATCGTTGTGCGCCGCCGATGTCCCTGCTGCTTCGAGCTGGTGGCATACGCGTTCAAGATACTCGCCGAGACCGCTCCGGTCGCGGAAGATGTGTCCGAATCCGATCGCATTGCCGTGCTCATCGTGCAACGGAAACGTCGTGCCGCTCGGCCAGAATCGGGAACCATCACGTCTGACATGCCATTGACTGGATTCAGGGTGCCGCGGTGCTTCCGGCGCATCGCCAGTCATGTCGTCTGGGGTGAGCACAGCGGAAACGTGAAGGCCACAGATCTCGTTTGCTGTGCAACCAAGAATCTCTGCAGCGGCGGCGTTCGCCCACGTGATCGTTCCATCGAGCGAGACGGCCAGGGCAGCATGCGCCGTGCCTTGCTCGAGAAGGAGCGCCGGCCAGAGCAGTTCGCGTGGATCTTCGTTCGCCATTGAGTTCATTCGCACCTTGTCACTGGCAGTGGTGGAAGGCCTTGCGACTATGCAGGACCCGCCCAGCATACGCGTTCCTCTTCTCATCGGGGCGCCACTGAGGACTTTTGATCAGCGAGGTTGCGAACACGGACACCGTTGCGGTCAACCTGTCGGTGGCGCCCGGCGCCGCGCATTGAGTCGCGTTCGAATCCGCTTCGCGAACCGGGCAGTAATCGCATGCAGCGCTGCGCCTCTTTCCGCACCGAGCTTTTCAGCGATCAGCTCGATCACTAGCTGCGTGGCGTCGATGGCCGTCAACTTTCTCGCGAATTCGCCCGGAGACATCCGGAGCTTGCTTCGGCCGCCCGCGACCGCCGGTGGCGCCGAACTTACGGGCGCAACCGGCTGGCGTTTGCAGCAGGGTGCGTCGCTGGTCATCCCTTTCTCCTTGTATCCATGACGCCGATGACATGGGAGCGTGCCATGACCGCGCCGGCGGCCCGGCACGCCGGCTGGCTCACCGCGATTCGGAGTTGTCGATACGACAGACCTTGCACGCTGCGCATCCGCACGAACCGTCACACGGCATCAGACAGCCCGCGCGACAGCGGCAGGGAAATCGGTAACCATCCTTCGGCCAGCGCCGGTAGAAGCCGCCGGTCGCCGGGTAGCGGTCGCGTCCATCGCGCGTGGGCAGGAGCCGGGCCGAGCTGGGCGGAACAATCCAGGCGGTCGCCTTCATTTCGACGGCCTCGGTGCGCCCAAAGCGGCCGGTCTGTCGAAGGGAAGAGCCAGGCACTTTGCTCCTCCGCCGGACTTGATGAACTCGTCCAGCTCGACCACCACAAGATGCACCTGGAGTGCCTCGAGACGGCTGCTCAAGGCCCGGCTGCCGCCTGCTGCGATCACGTGCGATCCCAGATCGATCATGTTGCAAGCGAACCGCGAGGCGTCGTCGTCGTTGACGGCCACCCTTGCGTCGATGTCAAACGACGCTTCGATCAGTGCATTCGCCCGGTCGTCGAACGCGCCGGGGAAGTAGACGAGGGCGCCATTGGAAAGCGGGCAGAAGCACGTGTCAAGGTGATAGAAGCGTGGATCCACGAGGCGCAGCGGTGTGACCTCGATGCCGAGAATCCGCCTCAGGAGTTCTGCAGCCGCGTCCGCGGTGCGGATTCCGTGGCCCATCCACAATCTGGCCTCTCTCGCATCGAAAAGCGCATCGCCGGCGCCCTCGAAGCACACCTCGCGCGGCAACGCGTGGCAGGTGAATCCGTTGTCATCGAACCAGGCGGCGAAGGGAATTTCCTCGACGCGTCGTTCAACGTGCAGAAAGTTGCTGCGCACGAAATCCGTTCCACGAACCAGGCCTGCGTTCGCCGTGAAACACATGTCAGGAGCACCCAGCTGCGCCGACACCACGTCCACGCGGCGATGGTCAAGAATTTCGGCGCACAGCGCACGCCATTGCCGCATCGCTCGTGCGGAGTCGACGCCATCGGCGCCCGCGTTCTGCATCCATGGATTGATCACGTAATCGACCGCGAAATGCGTCGGTGGGCACATCAAGACGCTGGCGCAATTGACTCGACGCGGCCCGTCCGAGGCCAGTTCGCGACGTCGCGCGCGCGGACGATTCGTGATGGATTCATCTGGCAGTTTACCGTGCGGCGTATACACGTATTCGACATTCGCGCAGGTGGGCATCAATGAGATTCCTTGGTATCGGCGACTACCACAGCCTGGGCGACATGTACGTGCGCCTTGCCGAGTCCGGGCACGAGGTCCGCGTACACGTCAAAGAGCCGGAGGCGCATGGGATCTTCGCTGGTATCAACCCGCGTATCGATGACTGGCGTGAGCAGCTCGACTGGATTCGCGAAGCGGGAATGGACGGCGTGATCGTCTTCGAGACAGCCACGATGGGTGAGATTGCCGATGGCCTCCGGGCAGATGGTTTCAACGTCATCGGCGGCAGCGAGTGGGGCGACCGCATCGAACAGGATCGTGCATTCGGACAATCCGTGATGCGCGACGCCGGCCTGGCAACCGCACCGACATTCGCCTTCCACGATCACAACCACGCGATCGATTTCGTGCGCTCGAATCCCGGTCGGTACGTCTACAAGATGGCAGACGGCGTGGCGGCGTCGACACGCAACTATGTCGGTCAGCTCGCAGACGGCAGCGACGTCATTGCCACGCTCGAGATGGAGCGTGACGTACGCTGCGGCGGAGCAGAGGTCCACTTCGTGTTGATGAAGCACCTTGATGGCATCGAGGTCGGGATCGGTGCTTATTTCAACGGCGAAGAGTTTCTGCACCCGTGTTGCATCGACTGGGAGCACAAGCGGTTTTTTCCGGGCGACCTCGGCGAGCTCACCGGGGAGATGGGCACGCTCGTCAGCTACCGCGGCGGCGAAGCGCTGTTTGAAAGGACACTCGCGCGCATTGCTCCCGGGCTGCGACGTGCAAGGCATTGCGGGTACGTGAACATCAATACGATCGTCAACGAGGAAGGCGTATGGCCGCTGGAGTTCACCAGCCGGTTCGGCTATCCGGGTTTCGCCATCTGCGATGAACTGCACATCGACGGATGGGCGCTGTTGTTCCGCCAGATGGTCCGGCGTGACGGTCTGCATTTCGCTACACACCCGGGCTACGCGCTCGGGGTGGTGCTGACGGTGCCGCCTTTTCCGTACGAGTACGGCTATGCGGAGCTGTCGAAGGGCATGCCGATTTTTCTGGGGCCGGAACTGTCGGCGCGGGATCGGGCGCACCTGCATTTCGGTGAGGTGGAAATGTCGACACGCGGACTGGTCACCAGCGGATCGCTCGGTTACATCATGGTGGTGACCGGTCGTGGGGCACGAATCGAAGACGCGCAAGCTGACGCCTACCATCGCGTTCGCAATGTGGTCATCCCGAACATGCGCTATCGCAACGACATCGGTGAGTCCATGCGGGTGGACGGCCTCGACAGATTGCGGGCCCTGGGTCTGTACCCGGGCAACCCGGGTTCTTGATGCGTCCGGCATCACGGAACCCCGAGCTCACTGCGATAGCGAACGAAGCACCGTTCACCTGCGCGCAAACGCATCAAAGCGCCCTCTGCAATCGGCCGTGCGGCGGCAGGTTGGGCCGCTACCAGCGGCGCAATGACCTCGGCGTTCCATTCCTTCGAGTGACGGATATCGAGTCCGGCGTGCAATTGAAAATACTGACGTCCGGCAGCAGAGACGCCCAGTCTGCGCAGACCGGAACTGACGAGACTGACTCTGCTCGGCGATGTCATCTCGATGGCACCGAGCGCGCCGATGCTCTGATAGGCATAGCGGCGGTTTGAGGCCAGGGCCGCCATCAGGTTCGCCAGCGCCTGCGACTCCCATACCAGGGGGGCATCGAATGTGTCGAGTTCGAATTCCTCGCTGGTGCGCTCGAGCATGCCCCCGTGCATGCCGTTTTCGTGGCCGCGACCCATTTCGTCCCAGTAGTTGCGCGCCATTTCGAGTTTGGCGCGTGCGGGAAAGCGCACCTGGGTCATCGCCACGAGGTCGTCGAAGCCCGTTTCGCCGGCAATTTCCTGTGCGAGGAACCACCGCATTTGATCGCGCGTGGCCTGTTCGGCCAGCCAGGGGAACAGCCGGTCGTGCTGACCCGGGCCGATATCGCGCAGCCGATCGAACCACGCCGTGAATTCCGCAGTGCTGGACGGTACGTCAGCGAGGAGCGCGGTGATCTGCCGGCGCTCGCGTTCGACGAACAGGCCTTCCTCGATTCGCGCGTCCACTTCCGTGAGCAACTCGGACTGCCATTTGGGCGCGGCAAGCTGGGGCTTCATGCGCGTTGCGTTGAAGGCAGTCAGTCGAGAGTGCAGATCGATCACTTCTTCGATTGGCGTGAACGCCGTGTTCGAATGATTCATGAGTTTTCCAATGGCGAGGTCAAACGAGGTCCACAACGAGACCGACCGCCGCAATTCGCTCCACACTCACGTATTCCGCGCCTTGCAGTTCCTCACCGAACACATCGGGATCGATCTCCGCGTAGCTGAAGGTGCAGCTCATGGCCCGCAGGAGAGGGGTTACGGCAGAGAGGAATATGTCGATGCCGTCGACTACGGGGGCGCCGGTGTACAACAACAGGCGGCCACCTGGCGTCAGGCGCTTCAGAGCTTCCTTGACGATGCGTACCGACAACGCCGTACCGAAATGCCGGCCGCCATCTCGATAGGTGCGCTTGAGCGAGTCCCGCATGTACGGCGGATTGGCAATGATCAGATCGAACTGACCCGTCACGCCATCGAGTACGTCACTGACGGCAAACTCCACCGCTTCGATGGATGCCATCCGCGCGTTGATCCGTGCATAGGCAAGCGCCTTTGGATTGATGTCTGCGAGCACGACAGTCGAATGCGGCAGGGCTGCGGCCAGGGCAAGTCCACCCGCGCCGCTTCCACAACCGACGTCGGCGACGCGCAGGGGGCGATTCGCGGATGGGGCATGACGAAGGATGAACTGCACGAAGCGGTAAGTGTCCGGTCCGAAGAAAACGCAGTCTTCCCCCGATGTCGGGTACGCGGAGTGCAAGAGGATTGCACTGCCCAGCGTCGAGTAGCGGACACGACTCACGGCGCGTGGTCCGTCTTCCGAGATCACGTTCGCGCGATCGAGCAACGCTCTCACACCAACCGGGATGTTTGCCGTCCTGAACCGACGGCTCCATCCGAAAATTTCACGCAGATCGAAGCCGGTGGAAGTACCGACCTTCGAGTTGACGATGCGGTGTGTTTCGGGAGTCACCGTAACGAACGAGTAACCGTTTACGCGCAACCACGTGCCGAGCGCCACGAGGCCATGTGCGACTTCGTCAGACACTTCCGGGTTGAGTCGCGCGGGCAGATCAATCGTCATGACGGATACCAGTTCAATGAAACCGTGGGGAGATGGTGTCGATGCGCGGTGCTCACGCAGTAGCAGTGAGTGAGCAAGGTATGTGCCATATGCGCCGCGCCCCAACGAAGGAAGGAAGCCGCAAAGAAACGGCGCAGCCCCGTGCGCTCGTCTTCTCGAACGCGTCGCCAGATCGAGCGTGTCTGGCAGAAAATTTTTCCGGAGTGTCGGAAACAAACGGAGCGTCGACAGACGATCCTGATGCGTTTTGCCTGAAAAACCGCATCCGCAGGTGCGGCACGCGTGTTGCAAAGCTCACCTGCGCATCGAGCGCCACAGAGGAGACGCACCATGGCAATTCCCTTGCCGCAGCGAGAAGGCGGAACGGGCGAGGAATCCGGTCGAGGCAATACCGGGCACGACGCGAACCGCCCCAGTAAGCCACAGAGTGAAGAAGAGGAATAGCGCGCACGGCGCCTCGTGCCAGGGATGGTTCGCCTCCCTCCTGCCCATCTGAAGGAACACAATGACCGACCTGCATGTTTACCGCGAGAGCGACGGCGAGATAGCACGAGTTCTGCAAGACGCCGCTGATTCGCATCGCAACTACGATCTTCTCTGCTTTTCGCATTTGCGCTGGAACTTCGTGTTCCAGCGTCCACAGCATCTGCTCACGCGTTTCAGTGAGCATCGCCGAGTCTTCTACATCGAAGAACCTCTGTTCGAAGATGTGACTTCGGCGTGCATCAGAGTTGAGCGCAAGCGCGCTTCACTGTTTGTCGTCACCCCGGTGCTGCCGATCGGAATGCCGTCGTCATGGCACGATGCCGCGCTGAAACTGCTTGTCGATGCTCTCATTGCCGATGAAGAGATCGAGCGCTTCGGAGCGCTCTACTACACGCCGATGGCGCTTCCCTTCACGCAGCATCTTGATCCCGCGTTCATCGCGTATGACTGCATGGACGAACTGAGCTGCTTCAAGGGCGCGCCCGCGCCGATGCGCGCCAATGAGATGCAGTTGCTGAAGCGTGCCGACGTCGTGTTCACGGGCGGTTGGAGCCTGTACAACTCGAAGCGGACACAGCACGCGAATGTGCACGCCTTGCCGAGCAGCATCGACGCGGCACACTTTCGTCAGGCGCGACAACTTGCACGCGGTCACACGGACGCTCCTGCCGGCGCACTGCATATCGGATTTTTCGGGGTGATCGACGAAAGGTTCGACTGTGCACTGATATCAGGGGTCGCAGCATTGCGGCCGTCATGGGACATCACGCTGGTAGGCCCGGTCGTGAAGATTGATCCCGCGACCCTGCCGAAAGGCGAGCACGTGCGGTACCCGGGCATGGCCGCATACGAGCAGCTTCCGCAGTGGCTTGCGCAGTGGGACGTGGCCATCATGCCATTCGCACGCAACGAATCGACACGCTTCATCAGTCCGACCAAGACACCCGAGTATCTCGCGGGTGGCAAGCCCGTGGTATCAACAAGCATCCACGACGTGGTGCATCCCTACGCGACCAAGGGGCTTGTGCACATCGCCGACACGCCCGCGGCCTTCGTCGCGTCGTGCGAGCTTGCGGTTCGCGACGCGGATGCGGCCTGGCTTGGTCGAGTAGACGAATTCCTGAGCAGCACGTCGTGGGACCGCACATGGCAGCGCATGGCATCGCAAATCGACGCGGTCATCGACGCCCGTATGCAACGCGCACGCGAGTCCCGGTTCGCCCCCGTACGGCAAGCGGTGACGATCGCGTGACCGCGCCGGTGACGCGACCGCCGATCGAGATCTGGGGCGGCGCGGAATGCACCGTCAATCGGGTCGGTGATCGATTCTTCGATCAGTTGCTGCGAACCGGCCACCAAGACCGCACCGCGGATCTCGACGACATTTTCTCGCTCGGCGTGTCGCGCATTCGCGTCCCGGTGCTGTGGGAGCGTGTGCAACCGCACGGTGCTGCCGCACGTTCATGGGCATGGAGCGATGCCTATCTCGCCAGATGCCGGGAGCGCGGGGTGCGGCCGATTATCGGTCTGTTGCATCATGGAAGCGGTCCTGCGGGTACCGACCTGCTCGATCCCTGTTTTCCGGAATCGTTCGCGTGTTTTGCGCGCGCGGTGGCGGAACGCTACCCGTGGGTGACGGATTGGACGCCCATCAACGAGCCGCTCACCACGGCCCGCTTCAGCGCGCTGTACGGGCATTGGTATCCGCACCACCGCAGTGCTCACTCCTTCATGATCGCATTGCTGCATCAGGTCAGAGCGATAGGCCTGGCCATGCAGGAAATAAGAATCGTCATACCGGGCGCGAAGCTTGTACAGACGGAAGACGTCGGAGTTGCATCTAGCAGCCCCGCACTGGCATATCAGCGCGACTATGAAAACGCTCGGCGATGGTGGAGTCTGGATCTGCTGTGTGGCGACAGCAGCCCGGCCCAAGTCATCGGCGACGTATTGCGAAACGATGCCGCCGGCATGGGAGTGATGGAGGACATCCTCGCCAATCCGACTCCTCCGGATGTGATTGGCATCAATCACTACGTCACGAGCAACCGCCATCTTGACGAAAGAACGTCGCGGTTTCCCCACGCTGCGGTGGGTGGAAACGGTCGCCACAACTACGTCGATATCGAAGCTGCCCGCAACGACTCTGGCCCACGCAGGCATTTCGGAGCCATCATCGATGACGCATCGGCGCGTTATGGACGCCCGATCGCGCTCACCGAAGTGCAGCTCAGTTGCACGCGTGAGGAACAGATGCGGTGGCTCCACACCGCTTGGACAGACTGTCTCGAACGTCGGGCGAACGGGATCGACGTTCTTGCAATAACGCCATGGGCCCTGTTCGGAAGCATGGATTGGGGAAGTCTGGTCACTCGTGAAGACCAGCGGTTTGAAGCTGGAGTGTTCGATACGCGCTCGACACCGGCAAGGCCGACGGCACTCGCCGGAATGATCCGCACGCTGGCGTCTAAAGGTACGTTCGACCACGCCGTGCTTGGTCAATCTGGTTGGTGGATCGGAGGTGCTCGGGAGCAGCAAGGTGCCATCAGCTTCACGGACGCGACGGTGAAAAAGCCTCAGCCGTTACTGGTGTTCGGTGCAAACGGCGTGTTGGGAGCGGAGATCGTCAAGCAGTGCCTGCAACGCAACCTCGCTGTGGTCGCCGTCGCACGCGGCGAAGCCGACATCGCCAACCACGCTTCGGTCACTTCATCGATCTCCCTGCACGAGCCCTGGGCAGTCATCAACGCTGCCGGATTCTCCCGCGTTGAACGTGCGGAGCGGGAAGAAGGCCGCTGTGTCGCCACCAACCAGAAGGGTGCCGAGAACATCGCAGCCGCATGCGCTGCTGCCGGCGTGCCGATGCTTACGTTCTCGAGCCACATGGTATTCGCCGGCAACAAGAATGGAGCGTACATCGAGAACGATGACACCGGGCCGCTCAACGTTTACGGGCGGAGCAAACGAGCCGCGGAAGTCCTCGTCAGTCGCTTGCATCCCGGTGCGTTGATCGTTCGCAGCGGGTCATTTCTCGGTGCTGCGGACGGAAGCGATTTCGTGCAGAAGTCGCTCGACCTGCTCGCTTCCGGCGCGAACCTGCAGGTGCTGAGCGACGTCACGGTCTCACCGACCTACGTGCCCGATCTCGTGTCTGCTTCACTCGACCTTCTGATCGACGGCGAAGGAGGCATCTGGCATCTGGCCAATGGGGGTTGCATGACGTGGTCAGAGATAGCGTTTGGATGTGCGGAGCGGGCTGGCGTGGATACGGGATCGATCCGACCGGTCAGGCAGGACCAATGGAAGCGCAGCGCGCGCCTTCCCAGAAACAGCGCCCTGATGAGCACACGGGGCGTGCTGCTTCCTTGCCTCAACTCGGTACTCGACCGAATCGTTCGAGAACGGGGTGTACCTCGAGTCCATCGGGTGGAGGAAGCTGCGTGAAATCGAGTATTGCGGCTGTGCGTACCGATTGTGCCGACGAGTCGCGCCACTGCGAACCGGTGGATACGGGTTGCCTTGCGACTGTCGTGATCGAATCACGCAAGCCTGCGGCGGCGGCGTCTGAAGCCCGCGTGCACCGAACCTTGGGAACTCCCCGATCGAAATGGCTGCACAAGCTTGGGCAAGGATCAGGCTGCCTGACTGCGGATGCCGATATCAAATGCAGCGCCAGGCAAAGCCACGCCGCAAATGCTCATGGTTACTCGCTTGGTGCCTGTGCAGCGGGCTTCACGCGTTCCGATCGTATGACGTGCGCCCGGTCACGCAAACGTCTCGGCGAGGTCCGATGCGCCGTCCGGGGGGCCAATGCGCACACAACTGGGCAATCCGGTGAGCAGCCACCGCGCTTCAGCTGCGTCTCGAGCGGCATCCAGTGCTGCATCGAAGCAGGCGAACGAATGTCGCACATCGTGATGGTCAAACTCGACTATCCACATGTCACCTTCAAGGAAGACGAAGTAACAGATCTTGGGGTCTTGGGTAGTCATCGAGGCGTCGCAGGGCGGTTTGAGAACGTTTTGCTCGGCGCCATTAGGCTCCTTCTCCCCGGAACACGGGCTGAGCGGGGCCGCACCTTCCGGCACTTTCGACGTCAGGCAAAGAGGCAAAAACCTCAAGGAAAAAAGCGTGCAAACAGAATTGAACGAATCGCTCCGCGCGCGAGGTCGACAGAATCAGAAGGTCAAGGGATCTACTCCTTCTCAACGGCGCGACGGCACTCGAATCAACGCTCTTTTAGGCGAAGTTGAACTCGATCGAGGTGACGCGATACGAGCAGGCGGAAGGGATCGCAAAGATCCAGCCCCGCCGGACGATTCGCCTGCTGGACCAGCGCTTCCGGAAACACCGTCTGAGCGTGCTCGCCGAAAACAACACGAGTCCGACAACCTTGATCAAGCGCTCGAAGAAACGTCGGACTGTTCCGATCCGGTCAGCCCCTTTGTGCCGGCGGTGCCGCGTCGAACCGAGACCAGGCTCTCGTCCGGCGTGGATCAGCCAACGTGGCATCGAGAAATACCGCTGTTCTCGATTCGTGATGCCGCAACGGCCACCGCCACGCTTTACGGGGTCCGCTAAAGGCTTTTGTTCTGCGTTTCGATGCAGCACTGCCGTAATTCCATGCAACGCCGGACGACCTTCGGCATCATGAATCATGGCTCACGCCTTCCGTAGAGAAATCTTATCGGAGGGTTCACCAAGGTAATCGATATGCTCAATTTCACTATCGCACACGTCGTCGCCACCGGTCCGGATGTAGCCGGTCGCTGCTATGCGATGACGATGATCAATCGTCAAGCAAACGGAGTGATTGTTTGGGCAGGAAAGCTGCACCCGACGGCGGTGGCAAAGAATGAGGATGAGATTTGTGCCGAAGATTATCAGGAGCGCACAACAGTAAGCTTCATGTCGTGGACCGATGCTTCAGAATTCTTTGCCGGTCAAGTCTATGAACCACTGCTTGATGAACTGATCGCCAGCGCCAAACAAATGCGTCAAGAATGAATGGTTCAGCCCGCCGCGCAGCCGACACGAATTTGTCGTGCAGCACACGGCATTAGAAAATCTCCGTCATTTGCCCGGGCGTACAAAAGCTGAAATGCCTGATTTGGCGTTGCCAAGGCAAAAGCCGTGTGCTCGATCCAGGACTGACTGTGCATCACGACGCCGCGTCGAGCGGCGTCGTGACCAGTACCTTGGTCAAATCGTGGCGCGTGGGACATTCGAATCAAAGTTCACGTTTCTCCGGGTGTCCAGGGAGTCGCGATCGCCACTCGTCATTGCCGAGGTGGATTTTGAAATTCCCATCATGTCGAGAATTGCCAGAATGATGGGCATGGAAAGCAGGAAGAATGGAAGATAGATGCCGGATTGCAGGTCCATTGGAAACCTCGTGTTTTTGATTGCGCACAGTGCGCAGGTTGCGGAACTATATATATGTTGGTCTGAACGCCTATCGACTTGCGGCGAGATTCCGATTATCCGTTACGCGCGTAGTCACAAATGTCCGTGTAGTGCCGGTTACGGAATGACGTGATTCGACTGCATATTCACTGCTGCTGCTGTGCGGTTACCCTTTCCACCTTACCCGTGTTCTTTCAGGTTGGAGTTGACGTGGATGTGAACATCGGGAGCGTCGGTGGATAGTGCTCGACCGAGAGGCCGGTCGAAGGTTTTCAAAGTACGCGCGAAGCAGAATTTGATTAGCCCGTGTTCGGCTACACGGCGTGATTGAGATCATGGTTGGCGCACGGTCTCATTCCCCGTGGCCCACAAGATGCGTGCAGTACGCTTTCTGGAGAAGGCTGAATACTTGCGCCACGCATTCGCAAGTGGCATCGAGGTTGAGCGCAACCGCAGGCCCGCCCTCGTTCCGGCAGGCCTCTTTCGATCCTGTTCGACGATCAGCTCAACCGGGCCTTTGAGCATGGCCAGAGCCGTTCTCCCCCGCGACCGGGCTTTCGTTTGGCTCGGTCATGGCGGCAGGTCGACGGGATCTTGAATCCTCGTAGCGACAACGCCGGTGCGGTGGCACACCTCGCACAGGAACCCGAGCCCTTCGCATGGCACGCAGGGTGTGTACCGCCATTGGCTTCTGTGCACGAACACGCCGAGAGCGCAGTGATAGCAACGGCTTCCGACTTGATGCAGACCCATGCAAGCGCGCATGCATGCGGGACAGATGCCAGGCGGTCCCATGAATCGTGTGTTGCGCTTCGCCATGCAGGGAGGTTTGCACGGAGCAGTCTCACTGCGTGCTCGATGATGTCGTTGGCGGCTGGCCAAGGAAGTCGAATGTAGGCACCACGTAGGCACCGGGATGAGCACTTGTTCGTGGAACTCACCAAAACTTTCGCTAACGTATTGATCCGATGGTGGCCGGGGACGGATTGCGCGCGCAGGAGCGCGCGAACGGCGCAGCCGGCCCGCAGGGCGGATGCCATGGATGGCATCCGTCATCGAACCGCGCTGTCCGGTTCGATTCCCGAACGAAGGCGCACGCTTCATGAACTCGCTCAACGCAATGACGCAGAGACAACTGGTGGCCGGGGACGGACTGCGCGCGCAGGAGCGCGCGCGAACGGCGCAGCCGGCCCGCAGGGCGGATGCCATGGATGTCATCCGTCATCGAACCGCGCTGTCCGGTTCGATTCCCGAACGAAGGCGCACGCTTCATGAACT
>JBBSOU010000012.1:0-50073 GCA_038259445.1 Lysobacterales bacterium
GGGAAGGGAAAAGCTGCATCTGGCGAGCGTGCCGAAAGCGTCCATGGAGCCAAGCGCGTTCCCTTCCCCTGCGCAGCGGGGGAAGGTGCCCGGAGGGCGGATGGGGGCGCTTTGCTCGCGGTATCGAGTCGGTATCGCCAGTCACCCGTGAGCTCGTTGACTCGATGTTTGCCAATGGATTCGAGTTGTTCGCCCCGTAACGACAACAGAGGAACTCCGCGCGAACGCGCTACGTGGAGACCTGCTGCGGAGGATAGGTTGGCTGCATCAACCCGCCATGAGCGTGCAATCACCACGCGCCTCTCGCCAACGAATCGGCCCGGCGTTTCCGCAGCCAAACGATCGATGCCCTCTGCATGCACAATGAGTCGATGGCACAAGATGATCGCGTTATCCTGATCCACTGCAGTTGTCCCGACGCGGAAATCGCCGGGCGCATCGCGCATGTGCTGATCGAAGAGCGCCTCGCCGCATGTGTGCAGGCGGTTCCCGGCGTTACCTCGACGTATCGCTGGCAGGGCCGCATCGAGTCATCCAGCGAGGCCTGCTCGTGATCAAGTCCGTCGTTTCGCGCTTCGAGGCGGTGCGTGCGCGGATTGCCGCGGTGCATCCGCATGAACTGCCTGAGATAATCGCGGTCGATAGTGCCGCCGGCCATGTGCCGTACCTCGCTGGGTACGAGCCGAATCGAGCGTCGATGGGCCGCAGCGCTGAATTGAATTGATCAGGAGTTGTCCGTGTCGCGAGTCCTTTTTGCCATCCTGATCGCCCTTTATTGCGCCGTTGCCCCGGCATCGGCGCAGGAGCAGGATGGACTGCTGCCGGTCGAACAGGCATTCACGCTCCGCGCCGAAATCCGCGAGCCGGGGCAGATCGCGCTTGACTGGACCATCGCGAAAAACTACTACCTGTACAAGTCGCGCATCAGCGCGAAGACGAGCCAGGCCGCAACGACGCTTGGAACGTTCGATTTGCCGAAAGGCATCGAACGCACCGACGAGTTCTTCGGCGATGTCGAGATCTATCACGACACGCTTGCGGCGACATTGCCTTACACGCTGACTGATGCGTCGGCGACGCACGTCGAGCTGACAGTCACCGTGCAGGGTTGCCACGAAGTCGATCCGAAGATCTGCTATCCGCCGCATCCGACCAAACTGTCGCTCGCGATTCCGGCCAGAGCCGCCGCTGCAGCACCGGCGTTCGCATCGAACTTCGGCAAGCCGGGCGGCCTGCTCGGTGGCAACGTGTCTTCGGCCCTGGTCGACGATGAAGCGCTGCCGGCCGAACAGGCCTTCGTTTTCGAGGCGATCGCGGTCAGTCCGACCGAGCTGCTCGCGCGCTGGACGATGCCGAAGGGCTACTACCTTTACCGCGACAAGACCGTCATGTCGGTCGAGGACGACAGCGGCGTCACCGTCGGCAAGCTCGATTTTCCGCCAGGCGTCGATCACGTCGACGAGCACTTCGGCACGGTCGTGGTGTACTTCAATCAGCTCGAACTGCCGCTCTCGCTATCCCGATCAACTGGGACTGCGCAGGCGATTTCGCTGCGCGCCGAATTCCAGGGCTGCAAGGAAGACGGCATCTGTTATCCGGTCATGCAGCGCATGCTCGACGTCGACCTGCCGCTTGCGAGCAGTGACGAGCTCGCCGCCGCTGCACGAAACTTCGTCGCTGCGCCGCCGCCGGCAATTGCTGCCGATGCGTCGGGCGACAACGCGCTGCGCTCCACGCCGCCCGAGGTCACCGCGATGGCCATCGTCTGGGCACTGCTGTTCGCGCTGCTCGGTGGCGTCATCCTCAACTTGATGCCATGCGTGCTGCCGGTGCTTTCCCTGAAGGTGATCGGCCTCGCCGAGAGCGGCAGTAGCCTGGCCAAGGCACGCAGTCACGCGCTCTGGTACACCGCCGGCGTACTCACGTCGTTTGCCGCGATCGGCCTGCTGGTGATCGCGTTGCGTGCCGCCGGGCAGGCGCTCGGCTGGGGTTTCCAGTTGCAGCAACCGGGATTCGTGGCGCTGCTGGTTTACGTATTGCTCGCGGTCGGATTGAGCCTCTCGGGCGTATTCTCGATCGGCGCCGGCATGGGCGGCGTCGGCCAGAACCTGGCCGGCAAGACCGGGCCGGCCGGCGACTTCTTCACCGGTGGGCTCGCCTGTGTGGTCGCCAGTCCATGCACGGCGCCGTTCATGGGCCCCGCTCTCGCTTTCGCGTTCGCCGCATCGCCGGTGGTCGCGCTGCTGATCTTCCTGGCGCTCGGCCTCGGCCTGGCTTTGCCGTTCCTGCTGATCGGCTTCATCCCGGCGCTTGCCTCGCGCCTGCCGAAACCGGGCGCGTGGATGGAGACGTTCAAGCAGGTGCTGGCATTCCCGATGTACCTGACCGCGGTGTGGTTGCTGTGGGTGCTGGGCAAGCAGCGCGGCGTCGATGCGATCGGCATCGTGCTCGCCGGCGGCGTCGTACTCGCGCTCGCGTTGTGGTGGTACGAGCGCAGTCGCTGGTCGGGCAACATGCTCGGTCGGGCGATCGCCGTGCTTGTGCTGATCGCTTCGCTCGCGCCGCTGTGGTTCGTCGGCACGCTGGCGCCCCCGGCCGTTGCCAGCGTCGACAGCGATACCGAGGTAACCTATTCGCGCGCAAAACTCGACGCCTTGCGTGCTGAGGGCCGCACCGTGTTCGTCAACATGACCGCCGACTGGTGCGTAACCTGCAAGGCCAACGAACGCAACGTGCTCGCCACGGATGCGTTCCGTGACACGATGACGCGCACCGGCGCGGTGTACATGAAAGGCGACTGGACCAACGTCGATCCCGAGATCACCGCGTTCCTGCAGCAGCACAATTCGGTGGGCGTGCCGCTTTACGTGGTATTCCGCGGCACCCAAACCGCCGGCACGGTGTTGCCGACGGTGCTGACGATGCGTGCGATCGAGGCTGCACTGCCGACAGCGGCACGCTGAGCACGACGATGTTCACGCGCACAAACCTGCTGATTGTCATGCTCGCGATCGCAAGCGCCGTGGCCGGACTCGGCTTGAGCGTGTGGCTGCGCCCAGCGCCGCCACTGCCGGGCGAACGGCAGTCGTCAAACGTGTTGCGCGTCGGCGATCTGCGCGAGGATCTCGCCCTGCCCGATCGCAACGGTACGTCGCGTCGACTGTCCGAATGGGACGGCAAGCTCGTGCTGCTCAACTTCTGGGCCAGCTGGTGCGGTCCGTGTCGGGAGGAAATGCCGCTGCTCGACGCGGCGCGCGCGCGCCACGCCGCGCGCGGCCTCGAGGTCATCGGCATTGCCTCCGAGGATGCCGGCCCGGCACTCGCGTTCCTGCGCGACAATGATGTCGCCTATCCGATCCTGATCAATGCGCCGGGTGACTCCATCGATGTCTCGCTGCGTTTCGGCAACACGCGCAGCGTGCTGCCCTACAACGTGCTGATCGGACGCGATGGCCGCATCGTCGCGTTGAAACTTGGCAACTTCGACGCGGCAGGACTTGAACGCTGGATCGCGCCGCATCTCTGAACCGCATGCGATCCCACGTGCGCGATCTGCGCCATCCTGTCACTCGTCTCGCAGCATCCGGCTTGATCCTTCCACCACGGGAATCCCCATGTCAGCACTCATCCACGCCTACGCAGCCGCCACGGCCAAGGCACCACTCACACCGTTCACGATCGAGCGGCGCGCACCGGGACCCGACGACGTACAGATAGACATTGCCTACTGCGGAGTCTGCCATTCCGATATCCACCAGGCCCGCGGCGAGTGGGGTGATGCCATTTTCCCGATGGTACCGGGCCACGAGATCGTCGGACACGTGTCGGCCGTCGGCTCGGCGGTGACAACGTTCAAGCCGGGCGATGCGGTCGGCGTCGGCTGCTTCGTCGATTCGTGTCGCGAATGTGCCTCGTGCGCGCACGGCGAGGAGCAGTACTGCACGAAGGGCATGACCGCGACCTACAACGCCTTCGAGCGCGGCACGCGCACGCCGACCTACGGCGGCTACTCCACGCGCATCGTCGTTGACCACAACTATGTGCTGCGCATTCCCGAGGCGATCCCGCTCGATCGCGCCGCGCCGCTTCTGTGTGCCGGCATCACGACCTACTCGCCGCTGCGCCATTTCGGCGTCAAGGCCGGCGACAAGGTCGCCGTCGTCGGTCTCGGCGGACTCGGACACTTGGGCGTCAAGATCGCGCGCGCGATGGGCGCGCACGTGACCGTGCTCAGCACCTCGCCGGGCAAGCGCGCCAATGCGCTGGCGCTCGGCGCCGATGCGTTCGTCGTCACCACCGAAAAAGGCAGCCTTGGCAATCTGCGTGGCGCGTTCGACTTCATCCTCGACACGGTCTCCGCCGCGCACGACTACAACGCCTTGCTCGACCTGCTGCGCCGTGACGGCACGATGATCCTGGTCGGCATTCCCGACGCGCCGGTACCGCTGGCCGCCGGCGCGCTCGTCATGGGGCGCCGCCGACTGGTCGGCTCGCTGATCGGCGGCATTCGTGAAACCCAGGAGATGCTCGACTTCTGCGCAGAGCACGGCGTCGCCTCGGATATCGAGCTGATCCCGATCGAGCGCATCAACGAAGCCTACGAGCGCACGGTAAAAGGTGACGTGCGCTATCGGTTCGTGATCGATTGCGCGAGCCTGGCTTCGGGTTGATCGGCTGTCGAAAGGAGACATGAAATTTCGCCGAACGTCGTCGAACTGGACAGACTGACGGCGTTCGCGGAGACTAGCGCGCTGTTTGAACCGACACGATGTCACCCAGCGCGGAACCTCCTTGGCCACTCTGCTTGTCCTGCACGGCCCCAATCTCAACCTGCTCGGAACACGCGAGCCGGAGGTGTATGGCCGCGTCACGCTGGCCGACATCGATGCCACGCTGGCCGAACAGGCGCGCGCCGCCGGACACGTGCTGAGCAGCCTCCAGAGCAACGCCGAACATGCACTGATCGAGCGTGTGCACGCGGCGCGCGATGACGGCACCGACTGGATCGTGATCAATCCGGGCGGCTTCACGCACACCAGCGTGGCGCTGCGCGATGCGTTCGCCGCGGTCGCGATCCCGTTCGTCGAGGTGCACATGTCCAACGTGCATGCACGCGAAGTTTTCCGCCACCACTCGTATTTTTCCGACATCGCCCACGGCGTCATCGCCGGTTTCGGTGCCGACAGCTATCGCATGGCAGTCGATGCCGTGCTGCGCCGGCTCGCCGCGGCGTGAACCCTCTCCAGAACCGCGCGTCATGCGCGCCGCAAAGGTAACCCTTCATGGATTTGCGCAAGATCAAGAAGCTGATCGACCTGCTCGAGGAATCCAATCTCGCCGAACTCGAGATCAAGGAAGGCGAGGAGATCGTGCGCCTTTCGCGGTATCCGAAAGGCATGTCACCGACCTTTGCGGCGCCGGCGCCGGTTGCCCAGCACGTCATCGAAGCACCACTGCGTGCACCGGCCGAACGCAGCACGAGCGATGTCGACAACGCTGCCGCGCCGACCAGGGACACACCGGCCGGCCACACCGTGCGCTCGCCGATGGTTGGCACCTTCTACGCATCGGCGAATCCGGAATCGCCGCCGTTCGTCAAGGTTGGCCAGGCGGTCAAGGTCGGCGACACCCTCGGCATCATCGAGGCGATGAAGATGTTCAACCAGATCGAAGCCGACGTGTCGGGTACCGTGATCGCGGTGATCGTGCACTCCGGCAACCCGGTGGAGTTTGATGAACCACTGTTCGTCATCGGCTGAATTGCGGGGAATGGGGAATCGGGAATGGAGAATCGGGACTTGCCACAGCGGCCGCACGAGCGGCTGGATGTTTGGCGCGATGCCATGGATCTGGTTGAAATGATCTACCGGTTCTCTGCCGCTTTTCCTGACATCGAACGTTTCGGATTGACCGCACAATTGCGGCGTGCAGCAATCAGCATTCCATCCAACATCGCTGAAGGTGCCGCGCGACGATCGACTCCGGAGTACCTGAGATTTCTCTCGATTGCGCGCGGCTCCCTGGCGGAACTTGATACACAGGTACAAATTGCCATTCGCCTCGGGTACGCGGAGCACTCGGCACCAATATGCGAACTCGTGAATCGTCTCTTCGCCAGATTGATCGCCCTGATGAAAGCCATTGAAGCTCGAGGAGACTCCGCATGATGTCGCGCGCCTCTGCGTTCCCATTCCCCATTCCCCATTCCCCATTCCCATGTTAGACAAAGTCGTCATAGCCAATCGTGGTGAGATCGCGCTGCGCATCCTGCGCGCGTGCCATGTGCTCGGCATCAAGACGGTGGCCGTGCATTCGACGGTTGATCGCAACCTCAAGCATGTCGGCATGGCAGATGAGTCGGTGTGCATCGGCCCGGGGCCGGCATCGGAGAGTTACCTCAATGTGCCGGCGATCATTTCGGCGGCTGAAGTCACCGATGCGCAGGCGATCCATCCCGGTTACGGCTTTCTTTCCGAGAATGCCGATTTCGCCGAGCGCGTCGAGCAATCCGGTTTCATCTTCATCGGACCGCGTCCCGAGACGATCCGCCTGATGGGCGACAAGGTGACCGCGATCAAGGCGATGAAGGCGGCGGGCGTGCCGTGCGTGCCCGGTTCGGGCGGCCCGCTCGGCGAGGACATCTCCGAAAACGTGCGCATCGCGCGCGACATCGGCTATCCGGTGATCATCAAGGCGTCGGGCGGTGGCGGTGGCCGCGGCATGCGTGTCGTGCATACCGAGGCGCATCTCGGCAATGCGATCGCGATGACCAAGGCCGAAGCGAAATCGGCGTTCGGCAACGACCAGGTCTACATGGAGAAGTACCTCGAGAATCCGCGTCACGTGGAGATCCAGGTGCTCGCCGATGGCCAGGGCGGCGCGATCCATCTCGGCGAGCGCGATTGTTCGATGCAGCGTCGCCACCAGAAGGTGGTCGAGGAAGCACCGGCACCGGGCATCAGCGAAGAACAGCGCGCCGCGATCGGCAAGATCTGTGTCGATGCGTGCCTGCGCATTAACTATCGCGGCGCCGGCACGTTCGAGTTCCTCTTCGAGGACGGGCGCTTCTACTTCATCGAAATGAATACGCGCATCCAGGTCGAACACCCGGTCACCGAAATGATCACCGGCATCGATCTCGTTCGGGAACAGTTGTTGATCGCGGCCGGCGAGAAACTCTCGATCCGCCAGCACGACGTGCGCATCACCGGACACTCGATCGAGTGCCGCATCAATGCCGAGGATCCGGACACGTTCATGCCGAGTCCCGGCACGGTCAAGCGCTTCCTCGCCGCCGGCGGACCCGGCGTGCGCACCGACACGCACATCTACGACGGCTACCGCATTCCGCCGAACTACGATTCGATGATCGGCAAGCTGATCGTGCATGGGCGCGATCGCGCGACCGCCGTGGCGCGCATGCGCAATGCGCTCGCCGAAGTCGTCATCGAGGGGGTCAAGACCAACCTGCCACTGCAGCAGCGGATCATGGCCGACGCCGGCTTCCAGACCGGCGGCATGAACATCCACTACCTCGAAAAGCGCATGGCCGAAGCGCGCGACAAGGCGATCGGGCTCGGTTGAGCGCGAACTGCAGGCGGCTGAAACTGCCGGATCAACGTCGAAAGCGCACGTAGGCGCGTTTGGCCAGATAGAGAAAATTTCCGGCGAGGCCCTTGTCCTGCGCCGCGCGCAGGTCGGTGTTCTCGGCATAGAGCATCCTGATGTGTGCATCGCGCGCGTGCAGCAGCTGCCTGATTTCATCGAGATCCGCGGCCGACAGGATGCTGCCCTCGACGAAACGTTCGGGCAGCTGCCGGTTGACATACAGCGTCGTGTGGCGCGGCGCGGTCTCCTCGACGGGGCGCTCCTTGGTGTAGAAATAAAGCGCCAGCGAACGCCGCGTCAGCGTGGACCTGGTCTCCGGCAACGTGATCCGGCTGAAGGCATGCCAGGAGCGCTCGGACGTCTCGAAGATCACGCAGCGGTTGAACTGCGGCACGATGCGGCGTTCCGCAACACGGTCGACCTGCGGATCGCGAAACAGTTCGAGCTCACCGCCCCAGTCCGCGTCCCACTCCGGATTGAGATAGACGATCAGATTGAGGCGCCGATGCCAGCGCTCGCTCGGGTGATGGTTGAAATCGACATGTGCATCGAGACTCATGCCATGCCGATTCTCGTGCGTGCCGCCACCGAGATACCACGGGTCGTATAACAGGTTGTCGATTCCGGTGATCTCGCCAAGCAGGCGCAGGAATGCGCCATCCTTGATCGCATCGTCGAGTCGGCGGTACCCAGCGCCAAGCCCGCGGACGCCCTCGACAGTCGACTTGCCACCACGGGCCCCGTCATCACCGACCGAGTTGCCACGCTCGAACGCGGGGAACTCCGCGAGCAGCGCGGCGGCCACGTCGGCGCGGAGGAAGTTCTCGATGACCACGTGCGGAAACGGCTGTGCGGCGAGAAACGCGCTGCGGTACTGGGTCAGGCGCGAGCTGACGGACGGATCGACGACGCTTGTCGCAACAGTGGCTTGCATGGAGATCCGGGTTGCGCTGGCGTGTGCTCCAGTGTAATCGCATCGCTGCGGCAGATCGGGCGCGGCAGCCCACTGCACACACAAGCACATCACGCAGACGTGATGGCTGGCAGCCACGCCCGCATGTCCCTATGCTTTGCGCCAATCGCATCGTCATCCATCGACGATGCTCGCCGCATCCCTTTCCTGTCGACGTTACCCGCACATGCCCTGGCTCGAACTCTCCCTGTCCCTTCCTGCCGACCAGCAGGCGGTCGTCGAAGAAACGCTTGATGATCTCGGCGCACTTGCGGTGACGCTGCTCGATGCCGATGCGGATACCACCAACGAGAATGCCATTCTCGAACCCGGGGTGGGCGAAACACCAATGTGGTCGCAGGTCACGCTCAATGCGTTGTTCGATGCAGACACCGATCGCAGCGGCCTGTTGCATGTGCTTGCCGACGTGCTGCCCGATCTCGCGCCGGATCGCATCGTGTTTCGCGATGTCGCCGACCAGGACTGGACGCGCGTGTGGATGGACCAGTTCCAGCCGATGCAATTCGGTCGCCGCGTCTGGATCTACCCGTGGAACATCGAGCCACCGGCGCAAGCCGATGCGGTGATCGTTCGTCTCGATCCCGGACTTGCATTCGGCACCGGCACCCACCCGACGACGGCGCTGTGCCTCGAATGGCTTGATGGCATCGAGCTCGCCGACAGGACCGTGATCGACTACGGCTGCGGCTCGGGCATCCTTGCGATCGCCGCCGCGCTGCTCGGCGCGCGCACGGTCCTCGCCATCGACAACGATCCGCAAGCATTGCTGGCCAGTGCCGACAACGCACAGCGCAACCATGTCGATGACCGCATCGTCCTCAAGCTGCCGGCGGATGGTCCGCTCGAGCCGGCGGATGTGCTCGTCGCCAACATTCTCGCCGGACCGTTGCACGAACTCGCACCGCTGTTTGCAGCGAGTCTGAAGCCGGGTGGAGCGCTCGCGCTCTCGGGTATCCTGCACGGCCAGCATGACGATCTGCGCGTGCGCTACGGCGAGTGGTTCGACGAGCTCGCGGTCAGCCGGCGCGATGACTGGGTGCGCATCAACGCGCGCCGACGCGGCCCGGCCGCCTGATGCACTGACTGCGGACCACCACGATGTACACGCAATGTCCCGAATGCCTGACCGTCTTCAGGATCAGCGGCGCTGAAATCGCGGCAGCGCGCGGCAGCGTCTCGTGCAGCCATTGCAACGCGCGCTTCGATGCGCTGGCGACACTGAGCGAACAGCTGCCGGTGGAACCGATCAGTCAACTCGACACGCACGCGCGGCAGACCGTGCCACCGCAACTGGGCACGCCGGTGTTCCGGCCGCAACCGGTCGTGCAGGGATCGCTGTTTTTCAATCCCGATGATCGCCGACGCGTTGGCGCGCACCCTTCGGGACCGCCACAGTTCACGCGCCCGCGAGTGCGGGCCGGAGAGCGCCGCAATGCGCCGTGGATCATCGGCAGCCTGTTGCTTGCACTCGTGCTTGTCGGCGAAATTGCATGGGCCGAACGTGCGAAGTGGATCGATGATGCGCGTGTGCGTCCGTGGCTCGAGAGTGCATGCGCGACGCTCGGCTGCCACCTGCCGTTGCGTCGCGACGACGAGCTGCTGCAACTCGCGTCACGTGACATCCGTCCGCATCCGTCCGAGCCCGGTGCCCTGATCATTTCCGCCACCGTGCACAACGCAGCGGATTTCGCGCAACCGTTTCCACCGGTGTCGGTGATGCTGTCGGACCTCGACGAAAAGCGCATCGCAATGCGTCGATTCCGACCGTCCGAGTATGTCGCCGACAGCGAAATCCGCGACGCCGGGCTGGCCGCCGGCGCGAATGCCTCGATCGTGTTCGAGGTTGCCGACCCGGGCCGCGATGCGGTTGCCTTCGAATTCCGTTTCGACTAGGGCGGTTCTGGCCGACCCTGCACAGGCGTCTTTGCACAGACTGCGCGTTCATCAGGGATCCGCAAAAAGACTGACCCGGGCCTTACCTTGTCTGGCATGTCGGAGTAGTATTCGTTCCCCCGTACGCATTGGCGAGACATGCGACGGAACACCACTGACCGAGAATGCTCCGGGGGCATCATCGCTGTGAATGCCGTTTCTCCGTTGCGCGCGGATGTCGCGCACGATCCTGCACTGCAACCTGCGTTGCGCGAATGCGTGGCGCGCGCCGTCCGCCGCTACCTCGCCGATGTCGATTCCGAACCGAGTGAAGGTCTGCACGCGCTGGTCGTTACCGAAGTCGAGTTGCCGTTGCTGCGCGAAGTGATGGCGTGGTACGGCGGCAACCAGAGTCGCGCTGCCGCTGCGCTCGGCATCAACCGTGCGACCCTGCGCAAGAAGCTCCAGCAGTACGGCCTCAGCTGATTTTCTTCGCTCGCTCATCCCGGTCGGCGCAGGCGCACGACGCCGCTATACTGCGCGGCCCGACTTTCCAGCGGAATTCGCGATGTTCGATGCCAGCCTGATCCCCGTGCGACGTGCGCTGCTGAGCGTGTCGGACAAGACCGGCCTCGGCGATTTCGCGCGCGGACTCGATGCGCTCGGCGTGCACATGGTGTCGACCGGCGGTTCGGCGCGCGCCTTGCGCGATGCACGCCTGCAGGTCACCGAGGTATCGGCGCTGTCCGGGTTTCCGGAAATCATGGATGGTCGCGTGAAGACCCTGCATCCGATCATCCACGGCGGCCTGCTCGGTCGACGCGGCATCGACGATGCGGTGATGGCCGAACATGGCATCAGCGCGATCGACCTGCTGGTGGTCAACCTCTATCCGTTCGAGATGGTCACCGCACAGCCGGATTGCTCGATCGAGGATGCGATCGAGAACATCGACATCGGCGGGCCGGCGATGCTGCGCGCCGCGGCCAAGAACCACGAGCATGTCGTGGTCGTGGTCGATCCGGGCGATTACGCCGAGGTGCTTGAAGCGATCTCGCACGGCGGCACGTCGCTCGACCTGCGCCGGAGCCTGGCAGCCAAGGCGTTTGCCCACACGGCACGATATGACGGCCGTATCGCCTCCTGGCTAGGCGCGCGCAGCCATGGCGAGAACAACGAACCGTTCGCGCCGAGCCTGCATCTGGATTTCGACCGCAAGCAGGTATTGCGCTACGGCGAAAATCCGCATCAGTCCGCCGCACTCTATGTCGAGAACAACGCTCCGGCCGGAACCATCGCATCGGCGCGAGTACTTGCCGGCAAGGAGCTGTCGTACAACAACATCGCCGACGCCGACGCCGCGCTCGAGTGCGTCAAGGCATTCCAGCGCACGCCGGCATGCGTGATCGTCAAGCATGCCAATCCGTGCGGTGTCGCCCTCGGCGAGAGTTCGCGTGACGCCTACGACAAGGCCTATGAATGCGATCCGGTATCCGCGTTCGGCGGCATCATAGCCTTCAACCACAGGCTCGACGCGGCCACTGCGTCCGACATCCTCGAGCGCCAGTTCGTCGAAGTGGTGATTGCTCCCGAAGTCGATGAATCGGCACTCGCGGCGTTTGCGAAAAAGCCGAACGTGCGTCTGCTTGCGACCGGACCGTGGACGGAACACACGGCGCACACGATCGACTTCAAGCGCATCGCCGGCGGCGTCCTCGCGCAGGACGCCGATCGCGACACGCTGCTGCTTTCCGATCTCAAGGTCGTCTCGCGTCGCGTGCCTGAGGCGGACGAGTTGCGCGACCTGCTGTTCGCCTGGCATGTGGCCATGTACGTGAAGTCCAACGCAATCGTGTTCGCACGCGACAGCCGCACGATCGGCATCGGTGCGGGGCAGACCAGCCGCGTGATCAGCGCCAGGGTGGCCGCGATCAAGGCCGGCGAAGCCGGCCTCGCGATCGAGGGCAGCGTGATGGCATCCGACGCGTTCTTCCCATTCCGTGACAGCATCGACGCGGCCGCCGCGGTCGGCATCCGCGCGGTGATCCAGCCGGGAGGCTCGATGCGCGACGACGAGGTGATCGCCGCCGCCGACGAGCACGGCATGGCCATGGTGTTCACCGGCGTGCGCCACTTCCGGCATTGACCTTCTGCGGCGACGCCGCGGAAAAAACGGGTTCAGGGCGGCCAGACGAACTCGCGACAGTCCGCCGATTTCCGATTCCCCAACTCCGATTCCGGATCCTGCCCCAATGAAAATAATGATCATCGGTTCCGGAGGCCGCGAGCATGCGCTGGCATGGAAGGTGGCACAGTCTCCGCGTGTCAGCGACGTGATCGTCGCTCCCGGCAATGCCGGCACTGCACGCGAAGCGGGCGTGCGCAACGTGGACATTGCCGCAACCGATATCGACGCCCTGCTTGCCTTCGCGCTCGACGAAGACATCGACCTGACCGTGGTCGGACCCGAAGGCCCGCTTGTGCTCGGTATCGTCGACCGCTTCCATGCGGCTGGCCTCGCCTGCTTCGGGCCGCGCCGGATCGCCGCGCAGCTGGAAGGCTCGAAGGCATTTGCCAAGGATTTTCTCGCTCGCCACAACATTCCGACAGCGCACTATGCGGTGTTCACCGATCTCGATCCGGCTCTGGCCTACGTGCGTCGCCATGGCGCGCCGATCGTGATCAAGGCGGATGGCCTCGCGGCCGGCAAGGGCGTGGTTGTTGCGCTCACACTCGGCGATGCCGAACTTGCCTTGCGCGACATGCTCGGTGCGCATTCGCTCGGTGTTGCGTCGACACGCGTCGTCATCGAAGAGTTTCTCGAAGGTGAAGAAGCGAGCTACATCGTCATCGCCGATGGCAAGCATGCATTGCCAATGGCAACCAGCCAGGACCACAAGCGCGTGGGTGACGCCGATACCGGACCGAACACCGGTGGTATGGGCGCCTACTCACCAGCGCCGGTAGTCACTGCCGACGTCGAACGTCGCATCCTCGACGAAGTGATCGGTCCGACACTCGCCGGCATGGCCGCCGAAGGCGCGCCATTCAGCGGATTTCTCTACGCCGGACTCATGATCGACGGCAGCGGCGCGCCGAAGGTGATCGAGTTCAACGTGCGCTTCGGCGATCCGGAGACGCAACCGATACTGATGCGCTTGCAGTCGGATCTCATCGACCTCATCGAAGCGGCGCTGCATGGCAGGCTGGCCGATATCACGGCGGTGTGGGACGCGCGTCCGGCGATTGCCGTGGTGATCGCCGCGCACGGCTATCCAGGCAAGGTTCGCCTCGACGATCCGATCGCGGGACTCGATGGCAATAAAGCAATCGACACCAGGATTTTCCACGCTGGAACGCGTGAGCGTGACGGTCATGTGGTCAGTGCCGGCGGCCGCGTGCTGACCGTCTGCGCGCTCGGCGACGACATCGCCGCAGCCCGCGAGCAGGCCTACGCACTCGCACGCACGATCCAGCTTGACGGCGGCTTCTACCGCCGGGACATCGGCCATCGCGCGATCGGCCGCGAGGCCTGAGGATTCGCGCGCGCGTGCTCGGTTCGCCGACTCCGGATGGTCCGGGCTTGGCGGACGGAAACCCGTCGATTTCATGCGTTCGGCGCACTCGACACGGAATCTTCCAGCGATGCTGCTGTAGCAGCCATAATCCGTGCACCAGTGGGTGATCGCGCACGCGGTCGAGACAACTTTCGCTTCGAGCGACTGAGCACGACGTCATGGAGAGCAAGCGCCGGTCTCTCGATGTCATCGAGGATGCGCGCCGATCCTGTCGATGTGGTTGCCGCGCCCCTGCATCTGTTGCGCATCAGCACTGCAAGCGTGGGCGCGTCGACGAAATGATCGAGACGACACGAACCGGCGCGAGGTCGAGTATCCGAACAGCGCGTCCGAGTACGACATCGAACCCGCTACGATTTCATTGTCAAACGCATCCCGCAGGTGTTCCCTTTTCGTTGCTGTCCGCCAGGAATGCTCTGGTCAGGTCTGCGCAGGCGGCATGAGGTCCACAAGGCTCGCCCGTTGCTATGCGGGGCGCCGCTTGAGATGGCTGGGCTGGCCTGGGGCAAGCCGCGCGTGCCGGCGCAACGGCCTTTTGGACGTCACCCGTGATTGAATTCAAAAGGTTGGGGCCGCACTGCCTGCGCTTACGTGACCTGTGCAGACGTGATCAGAGTATTCCTGGCGTTCATCAGCAACCGCGGCTACCTCGATGCGCACGCGATTCTCGCCGCGCTGGTAGCGATACGTGAAGCCGGTAGTCAGTGCGCGCACGAGCGCGATGCCGGCGCCGCCGATCGCGGCATCGGCCAATGCATCCGGCGCACGCGCGCTGACGTGTGCGGTTGGATCGAACGGCGCGGTGCGATAGCGCATTCGCGCGACGATGCGACCTCCCGCGTAGTGCAGCCGAACATGCACATTGCCACGCCCTTCACGCGCATGCATGACGACGTTGGCGAGCAGCTCATCGAGAACGGTGGCAAGTTGGCGGCGTGGCGCCTCGGCGAATCCGGCCGCGCGCAGGTTTGCGTCGAGCAGATCGGAGAAACGTCCGATCGCGGAACGTTCACGCGCGACGCAGTAGCGCCAGCGTCGCGCGCGCGGTTCCTGGCCAGCCGATACAGCCGCTGCCACCATGAAGGTTCCTCCCCGCGCGCATCCTGAACGAAGTGCGCGGAGGAGGCAAACCCTTCCGCTCAGCCGGCGGGTTTTGCCGCCGGCGCGCGCGCCGGCAATGACGGACGCTGCGGCTTGATCAGCGGGTGCGAATCGGGCCATGGATGTGCCGGCATCTGCTTGGCCTGCAGGCGCTGGTAGAACTCGCGGTACTGCGCCACGGCGATCTGGTCACCGGCGCGCACGGCTTCATACACGGCGGCGCCTTGGGTCTGCGCTGCATCTTCCCACTTGCCGTTGGCGGCCAGCGCAAGCGCATAGGCCTCACTGATCTGCGCAAGGTTCTCGTTGGTCGCGGTGTAGAGTTTCTGTCCTTCGAGGAGCACGGCCTGCTTCTGCGCTGCGGTCGCGGCAGGGCAAGTGCTGACGGCGCGGATACGCAGCTCGGCGAACAGCGGATTGTCTTTCTGGCGGGCGGCATTGTCGTTGGCCTCGCGGACCGCGGCGGCGCATTGTCCGACGACCGATTGCGCGGCGAGCAGTCTCGCCCAGGCCTCGGTATTGTCGGGTGCGCTGGTGACCACCGCGCGGTACGCCGCGACCGCATCGCTCGGCTTGCCGGTGCGCATGGCGATGTTGCCGAGTCCGATGTGCGCACGCACCGCTTTCGGATCCGCTGCAAGGGCACGCCGGTACGCGTCGATTGCCGCGTTGTCGTCGTTGGCGATCTCGAGGACGACGGCCTGGATGATCCACGCCTGCACGGACTTCGGATCAGCACCGACCGCCGCGCGCGCACGCGATCGGGCCGCTTCGAGATTGCCGGCAGCGATCTCGATGCGTGCATAGTTGGCAAGCAGGATCGCGTTGTTCGGCGTTGTACGCACCGCCTTGTCGAGTGCTGCGCGCGCAGCAGCGTAATTGCCCGCTGCGGCGAGGAAATTCGCCTCGCCGATGGCGAGCTGGACGGGATCGGTGGCAACCGGCGCCTGCGCGGAACGGGTGTCGACCGCGGGGACGATGCGCTGCATGAGCGGATCATCGAGAAGCGGCGGCACATCACCGGCCTTGGCCTGTGCGGCGCGCGCGGCTTCTGCATTGCCGGCAGCTTCGTGAACGCGGGCGAGTGCGGCATTGATGCTGTTCGCCTGCGGATCGAGACGCAGCGCTTCGTTGAGCTGCTCGATCGCCTGTGGATAGCGCTGCTGCCGGTAGGCGATGTCGCCGAGCACGGCACGCAGGGCGGGCTGGTTTCCCTGCGTCGCGAGTGCCTGCTCGAGCAATGTGCGCGCCTTGTCGATATCGTTGCCGGCCAGCAGTTCGCCGGCGAGCGCCATGCGCGCCGGCAGGTAACCGTCGTTGAGCTTTATCGCGCGCTCGAAGCTCGTACGCGCCACGGCCGGCTGCGCGCGCGCGCGCGATGACACCCTGCAGATACGGCCAGCGGGCATCGAGTGGCGCCACCTGCACAGCATTGTCCATCGCGGCGGCAGCCGCATCCAGCAGCAGCGCGCGTGCATAGGCCGCGCCGAGATCGGCATACAACTCCGCCAGCTCGGTGCCGGTCTTGCCGCTGCTCGCCTTGTCGAATTCGACACGTGCCTCGCGCACCGCCGCGCTGTCTGCAGGAGACAGCCGCGACAGGTCCGGACTCGGCACCGGCTTGACCTGCTGCGCCTGGATCGATGCGCTCGCGAAAAGCATCAGCAGTGTGCTGAGAAGAAGTCTCGACATCATGAGTGGCAACCGTTTGAGCGATGGGCAGGCGCGAAGTGTAGCGGCTCACGTCGGCACGCGCGCCTGACCATGCTGCAGACATGAAGTTCTGCGCAACGCTCTGCTAGATTGCACGCGTCATCCCTGCCCGATCGAGTCATGTCAGAACACAGCCAGTTCAGCCTGTTGCGCATGCGCCGCTTCGGACCGTTCTTCGTCACGCAGGCGCTCGGCGCCTTCAACGACAACGCGTTCCGCCAGGGCATGATCGTCCTGATCGCCTTCCAGCTCGGCCTTACGCTCGAGCAGTCGGCCTTCTACGCGATGGTCGCCCCGGCGATATTCATCCTGCCGTTCTTCCTGTTTTCGGCCAGCGCAGGACAGATCGCCGAGAAATTCGAAAAGACGCAACTGATCCGCCACCTGAAGCTGTTCGAGATCGCGGCGATGGTCGTCGGAGCCTATGCATTCCACGCACACCAGATCTGGCTGCTGTTCTTCGTCCTGTTCCTGATGGGACTGCAGTCGGCAGTGTTCGGACCGATCAAGTACGCGATCCTGCCGCAGGCCCTGAAAAACGAGGAACTGGTTGGCGGCAACGGACTCGTCGAGATGGGCACCTCGCTGGCCGTGCTGACCGGCATGATGGCCGGCGGAACGCTGATGGCGCTCGGCGGCATCGGCGAAACCACGGCATCGGTGCTGGTGATCTCGGTTGCGATCATGGGCTACCTTGCCAGCCGGGCGATTCCACCGGCTCCGGCAACCGCGCCCGACCTCGTCTTCAACTGGAATCCGTTCACCGAAACCGCGCGTGTGATGCGCTACGTGTTCAAGGATCGGACGATCTTCAACTCCATCCTCGGCATCTCGTGGTTCTGGTTTTTCGGCACGGTGTTCACCGCGCAGCTGCCGTCCTACACGCAGGTATTCCTAGGCGGCAACGAAAGCGTGCTCAATCTCACGCTCGCGCTGTTCTCGGTCGGCGTCGGCATCGGCTCGCTGCTGTGCGAGCGCCTGTCAGGCCACAAGGTCGAGATCGGACTCGTGCCGTTCGGCTCGATCGGCATGACCGCGTTTGCCCTCGACCTGTACTTCGCGCGTCCGCTCGCGGCCACCGTCACCGGACTGGGAACGATGGAGTTCCTGACTGCCGACGGCTCGCTGCGCATCGTCTTCGATCTCGTCATGATCGGACTGTTCGCCGGCCTGTTCATCGTTCCGTTGTTCGCCCTCGTGCAGAGCCGCACCGCACGCAGTGAACTGTCCCGCGTGATTGCCGGCAACAACATCATCAACGCACTCTTCATGGTCATCTCGGCCGGGCTGGGTCTCGGACTCACTTTGCTGGGCCTGAGCATTCCGCAGATCTTCCTCGTCGTGGCGATCCTCAACGCAGCCGTGGCGATCTACATCTACACGCTGGTGCCCGAGTTCCTGATGCGCTTCCTGAGCTGGATACTCGTCAACACCCTGTACCGCATTCGCACCGAAGGGCTCGACAACATTCCCGAGGAAGGTCCCGCACTGCTGGTCTGCAACCATGTCAGCTTTGTCGATGCCTTGATCCTGGCCGGCAGCGTGCGCCGGCCGGCGCGCTTCGTCATGTACTACAGGATCTTCAACATCCCGATCCTGCGCTTTCTCTTCAGGACCGCACGGGCAATCCCGATCGCCGGTTACAAGGAAGATCCGGCGCTGCTCGAGACGGCATTCGACGAGGTCGATCGCGCGCTCGCCAATGGTGAACTCGTGTGCATCTTCCCCGAAGGCGCGCTGACGCCGGATGGCGAGATCGCGACGTTCCGTCCCGGTGTCGAGCGCATCATTGCGCGCCGACCGGTGCCGGTGATTCCGCTGGCGATCCGCGGCCTGTGGGGCAGCATCTTCAGTCGCAAGGACAGCCGACTGGGACGCGCACGCCTGCCGCGCCGCTTCCGCGCCCACCTTGTGTTCGCCGCAGGCGCTGCGCTCACCCCGCAACAGGCCACTGCCGCCGAACTCGAGTCGCGCGTGCGCGAACTACGCGGGACGTGGGCTTGAGATGACGGGAATCGCCATTGGAGATTCGGGAATGACACGCGCTGCAGAAGCTTTTGCCCGACACCGGACTGCGAACCAATCGCTTGTGCCTGATGCTCAATCCCGGCTGTTCATCCCGCCCAACCGCCAATCACGATCACCGCGATCACGGCCAGCCAGGCGAGCATGACGCGGCGCAGGACGACGCGGGCATCACTCAAGGCGGCGAGTGGATCGCCGGCAAGGCCGTCTTCTGCGGCAACGTCGGCATCGACGCCGGCGCGCGCGACCACCGCGAGGAAGCCGAGATCGAGGCTGAAGTAGCCCTCGCCATGCGCGGCGTGGTAGTCACGCCAACTGCGCACGACCGCATCGAAATCGGACACGAGCGCGACCGTCAGCGCGAGTCCGTGAGCAGGTGCCCAATCCATCACGCGTGCAGCGCGCTCGAGAATCTCGTGCTGACCGCCAAGCACATCGCGAAACGCGGGTGAGCGTGCCAGCAACTGCACGAGACGGTAGGCGACAGCGCCGGTGGGACCGGCGACGACGAACCAGAACAGCACGCCGAAATGGCGCGACAACGCCGCGATGAAGCTCGCCTCGACCAGCGCCGGAGCCGTGAAGGGAAGCATTTCGGCAGTGCGGTCCGCCTGCAACGCCTGCGCGGCAACCGCCCGGCGATCGCTGTCGGTCGCCTTCAGGATGGCGTCGATGTCGGTGTCGAGTTCGCGCGGACCCCAGCATGCGAACAGCGCGAGCACCATGAATGCGAATTCGAGCAGCCCGAACCAGTGATCGTGCAGCAACGACTGCACCAGCGCGGTCACGATCAGCATCAGTGCGGGAAGCAGCAGGCGTCGCGCCAGTGCAGGATGCGCATTGGCGTCGAGCGATCCATGCATCGCGTCGCGCAGCCAGACGAATCGGCGCAGACGCACAAGATCGGGCATGGCCTGTGCGCTGAGGATGACGAGCAAGATTGCGATGAAGGTCTGGGTCATGCGCGGGCTACCTGCGGGATCACGCCCGAGTGTAACGCCGGCGGCGACTGCACGCAGTCACGCCCAGGCGTTCGGGTCTGCATGCTCGGCGAGTTCGAGGCCGCCGGCCTCACGCAGCCAATGTTCAATCAGCCGGTAGGAAACCGACAGCGGAGGCGGCAGCGCGAGTTCGCGTGTGCGCAGTCCGGCGATGAACTCATCGACTTCGAACCACCGTGCCTCGGCCAGCTCGGCGCCGACGTGAATGTCGGGTTCATCTGCACGCGCCGTAAAGCCGAGCATCAGCGACGCCGGAAACGGCCACGGCTGCGAAGAGTGGTAGTCGCAATCGACCACACGCACCCCGGCCTCCTCGAACACTTCGCGGCGCACGGCGTCCTCGAGTGTCTCGCCGGGCTCGACGAATCCGGCCAGCGTCGAGTAGCGGCCGAGCGGCCAGCTCGGCTGGCGACCGAGCAGGCAGGCATCGCGCCACGTGACGATGACGATGATGGCCGGGTCGGTGCGCGGATAGTGCTCGATCGCACACGCTGCGTTCGGACAGCGGGCACGATGGCCAGCCCATTCGAGCACGAGGGCGGTGCCACACGCACCGCACCAGCGCGTGCGCGACTGCCAGTGCGCGAGTGCGCGCGCGTAGGCGAACAGTCCGCCTTCGAACGCGGGCAAGACGATGCCGGCACGGCGCAGGTCGAGGTATTCGCCGATGCCGCGCGACGACATCGACTCGGCGGCAGCAAGATCCGGCGTCAACGCGAAGTAAGGCGTTTCGTTGTCGTCGCGACCGAGGAAAAAACTGTGTGCACCCTCGAGCAGCGCGGACCGCTCCGCGCCGCCGAGCAGGCGCAGTGCGGTGCTCGCGCCGCTGACCAGCGCCTTGCCATCGGGACGCATGACCAGATAACGCGCATCGGCGCGCGCGGCCAGCGCAGCAATCCACGCGTCATCGTGGCGCTGCTCGCTGCAGCGGTCCAGCGCGAGTCCGGCGAATACATTGTTGCGGCTGCGCAGCGCGGCACTCACGGCTGCTTCCGGATCAGACTGCGAATGACGACCCGCAGCCGCATGTCGTCTTCGCGTTCGGATTGCGAATGACGAACTGCGCGCCGGTCAGCGACTCGGTGTAGTCGATTTCGGCGCCGGCCAGGTACTGCAGGCTCAGCGGATCGACGAGCAGCAACACGCCATCGCGCTCGATCGCGAGATCGTCCTCGGCGCGCGCCTCATCGAAGGTGAAACCGTACTGGAAACCCGAACAACCGCCGCCACTGATGTACACACGCAGCTTGAGTTCCGGATTGCCCTCCTCGACGATCAGCTCGCTGACCTTGCTCGCGGCTGCCGAGGTGAACACCATCGGCGCTTCGATCGCATCAAGGTAGGTGGGAGTTTCGGTATTGCTCATGGGACCTTCCGGCGCGAGCCGGTGACGCCGGCAACTCCTAGATCGTAGCGCACACTGTCAATTCAAGCACCTGCGGCTGCGCTCTCGTCATCTTTCGCACCGGGACCTGTCAGCTGGCGCTGCGGTTCGGGCTCGTAAATGATCTTCCCATTGACCTGGGCACCGGCGGTCATTTCCAGCTCCTTGTAGTAGACATTGCCTTCCACGCGCGCATGCCGGGCCAGTTCGAGACGGCCGGAAACCGTGATGTCGCCCTTGACGCTGCCGTTGATCACCGCATTGGCTGCCCGGATGCGGCCTTCAACGCGGCCCTTGTCGCTGACCGTCAGCACCGCATGCTCACCCTGTGCGAGCAGCGAACCTTCGACGCTGCCGTCGAGATGCAGTCCGCCGGCAAACTCGATGTCACCGCGAATCGTCGTGCCCTCCGCGACCAGCGTGGTGATCGCCGCATGGTTGCGCCCGTTCTTCCTGTCACTGCCGAACATCACCGCCCTCCCCGGCCTTGGCCGCTTCTTCCCACGTGAATTCCTGCTCGGCGCGCCCACCTTCGCCCTCGGCAATGGCACGCACGCGGTTCGGCTCGAAACCCTCCGGCAGCATGATCGTGCCTTCGATGCGCTGGAAATACTTGAACGCGTATTCCAGTCCTTGCGATTGCTTCTGGCCGAGATCGCTCCATTCGAGCGTCTGCAGGGTGCCGTTGATCACGCCCGATACGGTCAATTGCAGACGACCGCGCGTTTCCGGGCCACGCTTGAAGTTCTGCGTCAGGGTCGCGCTGAAGTTCCACGCGCGCCCGTCGCTCAACGGCGTCAGGCGCAGCGAGTGCACAGCGATACCCTCGCGCTTCGCGCCGCCGACCAGTCTTCCATAGAAGGCCAGGTCGGCGCGCAATCCGGCAATCTCCTCTTCGCTTTCGCGAAGGGTTGCCTGCAGCTGCGCGAGTGCCTCCTTGGCCACCTGCTCGGACCGCTCGACCACGGCCAGTCTCGTCTTCAGTGCGTCGACCTCGATCTGCGCGACCGGCGGTACCGAATCGACAGGCATGGTGGGTCGGTTGACGATCGCCAGCGTCGCCGCGACCACCAGCAGCAACGATCCGAACCACGCGGCGGCCAGCAGCAGCACGCGGCGTCGCGCACGCGCCGGGTCCAGCGGACGAACCTCGAAACGGGGAGTGGGCATCGGCAGCGAGGCGCCGGTTCATGAACGGATTGCGCTTATAGCCACCGTCACGGAGCGGCGTCAAGCAACGTTATACTCGCCGGCTACCCACGCCGAGGGTTCATCGCATGCTTTGGCTCAAGGCATTCCACGTGATCTTCGTGGTCACCTGGTTCGCCGGTCTGTTCTATCTGCCGCGCCTGTTCATCTACCACGCCGAGGCGACCGAAGTGGTCGTGCGTGAGCGGCTCAAGGTCATGCAGCGCCGACTGCTCGGCATCACCCACATCGGTGGCGGCCTGACCCTGGTGTTCGGATTCGCGCTGACGGGATGGTGGCTGGTGACGAGTCCGGCCGCGCTCATGCAGGGTGGCTGGTTCCATCTCAAGCTGCTGCTGGTCGCTGCGCTGGTCGCCTACCACATCGCGTTGATGTACTTCGTCCGCGTGTTCGCACGCGACGCCAACACGCGCTCGAGTCGCTGGTTGCGACTGTTCAACGAGGTGCCGGCGGTATTGCTGATCGGTATCGTCATACTGGTTGTGGTCAAGCCGTTCTGATCAGGCTTCGCGCTGGAGTATAGTTTGGCAGCGCCTGCGCGGCCCGCTGTGGCCTCCCGCGCGACCGAAGCCGCCATTGGGGGAATGTCGTCCATGAGTGCCGCGCAACCGACGCCAAGACGCCTGCGCTCACGGGCCATGCTGATCGCGCAGATTCCGCAGCGCGTCAGCGACCTGCGCCGACGCGGCGAAGCAATGTCGCGCGACGGCTGGGACGTCAATGCAATGCAACTGCTTGCCGAGGACGCCGAGGCGCTGGCCGACAGCAGCGATCGGCTCGGTGACACGACCACGTCCGAAGCACTGGTGGAGTTCGCCGAGCTGCTGTGGTCGCTGCTCGATGTACCGGCGCTGCCGTCGACGAATGACGCCGCGTCGATCGAAGCGCTGCTGAAGGCACTGGTCTCGGCGCCGTCGACTCACGCGCCGGCACTGAGCGAACTCGGCGAAGAGGCCACGCTGTTCGGCTATGCCGCCAACGAGGAGAACGGCTACCCGCTGCTGCAACGCCCACCCGCACGCTACTGGCGACGCTTCGCCGAAGACGCACCGCCGGCCAGCCAGGAAGAACCGTTCGTGCCGGCGCGCCCGGCGATCGACGATCCAGACGAAACGGTTGCTGCACAGGACAGCGCGATGCTGGCCGAGTTCGCGCCATCGCCAAGCCGCGAACCCGCGCCGCTTTTGCCAGCCCCCGTGCAACAGGATCCGATCGCCGCGTCCAATGACGCCGATACGTCGCGCAAGCGCGCCTACCACCTTGCCGATGTCGGCACGCTCGCCAGCGAGATCGACCTTCACCTGCGCGCGCAGGGCTACCAGCTGCAACGCCCGGAAAACATCGACAGCCTCAAGGAAATGCTTTCGCGCACGGCGCCAAGCCTGGTCGTGATGTCGGACCAGCACCATGCCGGTATCGAGGAAATCGGTGCGCTCGTGCAGGCTGCGCGCGCGCGCAGCGGCCGACGTGTGTCGCTCGTCGCGCTGTCTCTGCAGACCGACCTCGCGGCGCGACTGCGGGCGATGCGCGCCGGCTGCGATGCGTTCATTGCGCTGCCGACCGGTGCCAACGATGTGATTGCGCGCATCCGCGAACTTGCCGATGCCGAGAATGCCGAACCCTACCGGATCATGATCGTCGAGGACGACCGTTCGCAGGCGATGTTCGCCGAGTCGATCCTGCGCAAGACCGGCATGCAGACCCTGGCCGTGTCCGAGGCCGGACTCGTGCTCGAGAAGCTCGAGGCATTCAGACCGGACCTGATCCTGATGGACCTGAACATGCCGGAGTGCGATGGCATGGAGCTGACGGCACTGATACGCGATCGCGAGGCATTCATCTCCACGCCGATCGTGTTCCTGTCGGGTGAAAGCGACACCGAACGTCACTTCGAGGCCCTCAGCGCCGGTGGTGACGATTTCCTTTCCAAGCCAATCGCACCGAAACACCTTATCGCCGCGGTGTCGAGTCGGGTGCGCCGCGCGCGGCTGCTCGAGAAACGACGCGCGCCGACCATCCGCGAACCGGTGAAGGGGCTGCACGACATCGTCCAGCTGACCCGGCGCCTGACCGAGATGCTGGCCATGGAGGATGCTTCCACACGAACGGGCGGCCTCATGTTCGTTGAAGTCGAAGACGCGCAGCGTCTGCGCGGCAAGCTTTCGGCGCGCGCCTGCGATGCCGTGATGACCGCGTTGACCGATTCGCTCGCCTCGCACATCGGCGCGTCCGACATGCTCGCGCGCTGTGGCGAATCGGGATTCCTGCTGCTTAACCCCGACCGTGGCATCGAGGCGCTCGAAAAGCAGGCAATCAATCTGCGCGAGCGCATTTCCCGCGAGACCTACGCGGCCGAGGGTGCATCGATCCAGCTCGCCGTTGTCATCGGAATCTGCCCGTTCACTGCCACCGCCGGCGACGCCAAGGCGATGAGCGACGCTGCCGAAGGCGCCATGCACGAGGCGCGTTCAGCGGATTGCGGCGGCGTCTCGACGCACGTCGGGCATGTCGCCGCGAGTACCGAGTCGGCCATCGTGCCGGCCATGCGCGAGGCGCTGGAAAACTCCGCGTTCCGCGTCGTTTTCCAGCCGATCGTGTCGCTGCACGGCGAGGAGGACGAGCAATTCCAGGCACTGCTGCGACTGCCGATGGAAGACGGCCGCATGTACGCGGCGAGCGAGCTGGTGCCGGCCGCCGAGGCCGCCGGGCTGATCGCCGAGGTCGATCGCTGGATGCTGGCCAGTTGCATCCACACGATCGGCGAGAACCTGCGCAACGGGCGCAATCTGCGCCTTTTCATCAGCCAGTCGTTGAGCAGCGTGCGCGATCCCGATCGTGCCGAATGGTTGCGCCGCACGCTTGAGCAGCAGCGGGTACCGGCATCGCACCTGTCGCTCGAACTGCGCATGGACGATGCCACTGCCGGCCTCTCCGACGTGGTTGCGTTTGCACTTGCGATGAAGCAGCTCGGCACGACCCTGACGATTTCCGGTTTCGAAGCCGGCGCGCGCGGCAACGAATTGTTGCGTCATCTGCCGGTCGACTTCGTCAAACTCTCCTCTCGCTATGCGCAGGCCAACGACGATGCGATCCGCACCGAATTGCGTGAACTGGTGAGCCTGGCGCACGACAGCGGTCGTCGCGTGATTGCGCCGCGTGTCGAGGAAGCGCGGATCGCGGCGTCGCTGTGGTCGAGCGGCGTCGACCTGATTCAGGGCAACTTCGTGCAGCAGGCGACGCGCGACATGTCCTACGATTTCCATGCCTCGGCGGTCTGAAACCGGCATGCACGCATGATCGTCCCGGACGACGCGCTGGCCGCACTGACTCGCGCGCTGCGTCGCGCCCGCGCGGTGCTCGCGTTGGTTGCCATGCTTGCCATCGCAGCCGCAGCCAGTTCGCCGTGGCTGGTGCAAGGCGAATGGATCCATCTGGTTGCCGCCGCGTGGGCCACAATTGCGGTACTGGCGTTGATCGCGGCAGTGACGCTGAAGTCGGCCCCTCTGTCCGTGACCGTGATGCCTGCGGCCGCCACCAGATCTTCGAGTGTGCCCGCCGAGGCAATGCGCGAACTGGAAACCTTGCGCACGGTTCAGCAGGAACTGCTCGCTGCCAAGCAAGCAGCCGAGGCAGCGACGATGGCCAAGGGCGAATTCCTCGCCACCATGAGCCACGAGATCCGCACTCCGCTGAACGGCATCATCCCGCTGCTCGACCTCATGATGTCGACACCGCTGCAGTCGGACCAGCGCGAATATCTGTCCACGGCGCACCGCTCCGCGCATGCGCTGCTGCGTATCGTCGACGACATCCTCGACTTTTCGAAACTCGAGGCGAGCAAGCTCGAACTCGAGAACGTCGGTGTCAATCTCAAGGAACTGGTCGACTCGGTGGCAATGCTGATGGAAAGCAGTGCGACCGCGAAAGGGCTTCGACTGACCGTCGCCATCGATCCCTCGGTTCGCCTGGCCGTGCGCGGCGATCCGGTTCGACTTCGCCAGGTGCTCACCAACCTCGTCAGCAACGCCATCAAGTTCACCGAGCGCGGCAGCGTCACGATCCAGCTCGGCAAGCGCGGTGAATCGCGCACGCATTACGAAACGGTGTTCGCCGTGCGCGATACCGGCATCGGCATGAGCGCGGAAACCGCAGCGAAGCTGTTCCAGCCCTTCACCCAGGCCGACACGTCGACCACGCGCCTGTACGGCGGCACCGGCCTCGGCCTGGTGATCTGCAAACGCCTGGTCGACCTGATGGGCGGCAAGATCGGCGTACGCTCGGAGGCGACGCGCGGCTCGTTGTTCTGGTTCAACGTGCCGCTGCAAAAAGCGGTCGGCGACATCCGCGTTCGCCGTGACCTCAACGGCACGCGCGCGCTGCTGCTCGGTAGCGACGAGGCGTTCGTGCGACGCAGTAGCGGACTGCTGGCCAATCTTGGTGTCAGTCACATCCACACCACGATCGCCGTCGATGCGCTGACCAAGTTGCGGTCGAGCGCGACGATGGGTCAACGCTGGGGCTACGAGATCCTGTTGATCGACGTCGAATCGATGCGCACCTCGACGGCGGCGCTGGTGCGCAACGTGCTGAGGGATCCCGGCCTCGACCACATGCGCATCATCGTTTCCGGCGCCGAGGAAAACACGCGCGAACTGAAAGACGGCAACCGGGTGGGCGCGCTTGCAGCGAACTTCGACGAGCGCGAGTTGCGCGGCCTGTTGCACCAGTTGCTCGGCGTCGACGATTCACCGGTCGGACGCGCGCAACCGATGCTGGAACTCGATGCCTTCATGTCTGCCGGCGAGGCCACTGCGGCCACCGAGATCCGACAGCTGTCGGGCCACGTACTGCTGGTCGAGGACAATCCGGTCAACCTGCAGGTAGCGAGACGCCTGCTTGGCATGCTCGGCATCGAAGTCGATAGTGCCGAAGACGGACGCATCGCGCTCGACCGCCTTGCCAGGGCGCGTTACGACCTCGTGCTGATGGACTGCCAGATGCCGGTCATGGACGGCTATGCAGCAACCCGCGCGAGGCGCGAACTCGAATCCGAGCGTGGCATGCCGCGGCTGCCTATCATTGCAATGACCGCCAACGCGATGGTCGGCGACCGCCAGAAATGCCTTGATTCCGGCATGGACGATTACCTGACCAAGCCGCTCGATCGGCGCCTGCTCGAGAAGACGCTCGCGCACTGGCTGCCGGCCGGCACCGCGATCGCGCGCAAGGCCATCGCCGAGGTGGGTGTGTCAGCACCGATGCCACCCAGCCTGCCGGTGCCAACTGCGGTACGCCCGCCCGCCCCGGCGCTGCAGGCGGACTCGAGCACCGTCCGCGTCATCGACGAAACCGTGGTGCGGGAGCTGATCGACGTGATGGGCGATGAGTTCACCCATCTGGTCGATGTCTACCTCGAAGATGCGCCAAGACTGATCGGCGCACTGCGCGATGCGGCGAAGAACAACGATGCCGACCAATTCGGCGCGCATGCCCACTCGCTGAAATCCTCAAGCGCCAATCTCGGCGCGACGGCTTTGGCGGAACTCGCGCGCATGGCGGAGCACGACACGAAGGTGCATGCCGATATCAATCTCATCGACACAGCGAGCCGCATCGATGCCGAATTCCTGCGCGTTGCCGCGGCGTTGCGCGCAATCGGCTCGGCCTCGGCCTGAGCGGTCAGGTCGACGCGAACGATGTCGTCGCGAGTACTTTCCAGGGCGCGCACAGGATCTGCTGGATCGCTGCGACCTTGAACGGCGTACGCCACAACGGCAGCGATGAGGATGTCGCGAAAACGGTGAACGTGCCGGTATCGAACGGCGCGACTCCGAGGCAGTAGCGGACCTTTGCGTACTGCGCGACTTCGGCGTCGACGCGGCCGTCGATCACTTCGCCTCGATCGACTCTCGCCGCGAGCGAAATCCGTGGCACGGTCGGCGACGGTCGCGGCAGTGCCCGTGCGCGATCGGAACGTTCGAGGCCGTCGCCTTTCTCCTTGCGCGACGGCGGCGCATTCGCGCCCGCCTCCAGCTGCTTGTTCGAGAGCTCGTGAGTGCTGCCACGATCGAACACAGCGAGCGGCTCGTCAGATCCGTTGCGCAGGAAATAGTCGACTCGCAGCATGGCGACAGCGGATGTTGCCGCCAATGCTCGGCGCGGGACCTTTCTCCACGTTGACCAGCGTGCGTATCGTCAGCGTGTTGCCGTTCGCTGTGGCCCTGTCGAACTCGGCGAGCATCTGGCGCGCGCTCGGCGACGCACGCAGGAGTTCGAGTTCTGCCTCGATTCGCTGGCGGAACGCATCCGAACCTTTGACACGCAAGCCGACGCTGCCGGGCGTGCCGGTCAGCTCGACGTTGACGACCTGATTGCTGGCGCCGCGCGATGCCGAAATGCGGTCGGTCGTCACTTGCGCGTACATCACATCGGCACCGGCCGTGTTGCTGATGTCATTGCCGGCACCGGCGTTGACGCGATCGTTGCCAGCATGGCATTCGATGCGGTCATTGCCGTGGCCGCCAGAGAGGATGTGTTGCCACTGCCGCCGTCGACCATGATGTTGACATCGACGTCGACGTCGAAGTCGACGACATCATTGCCCTCAACGGGACGGACGGTGAGCTGCTGTCCCGTCGCGAGTTCGAGGCGATATCTCTCACCGTTGATGTCGAGGCTGACGCTCTGGCCGTCACAGCGCGTGACGCGAACCTGATCGTCGCCGGCACCGGCGGTGAACACGCGCTGGCCGCAAGTCACGTACTGCCACCCGCCGCCGGCAGCGGCAACGGTGCGCTCACGCCCGATGGTCACGTTGCGAGTGCTATCGAACGGATTCAGAGCAATGGATCTTCCTTCCGGTGTTTGTCGCGTCGTTCGCGCGCCGGCATTGCCGTCGATCAGCGTTGCGTTTTCTGTCGCGGAACGCCAGGCGGGCTCGGTCGGCGCCCGGCGCACGGTTCCAGAAATCGGTGCTGGCCCGTTCGATGCCAGGTGCGCGCGATTCGATCAAGGACATGACGCACCTCGCTGCGCAGATAACGTCTGCAGCGAGATTGCATTCGGTCGCGTACCTCGCCAGCCGGGCTTTTCCGCTCTGGGCTAACCCGATGTCTTGCCGTCGGCGGCGTGATGCCGGCGGTGTACGACGCAGAACAGATCCACGAATACGCTGATCAAGCCGTCGTCCCGGCGAACGCCGGAATCCAGCGACGCATCAACTCACTGAAGGCACTGGATTCGGGCTTTTTGCGCAATGACGGAATTGACGTTGATGACGAAATCGACGTTGATCAGACTATCCCTGGCGAAGCTCAGCTGCCGATCTTGGTCTGCAGGTAATTGACTTCGCCGATCTGCGCGATGATGCCCAGTTGCGTTTCGAGCCAGTCGATGTGCTCTTCCTCGGACTCGAGAATGTGCTCGAACAGTTCGCGGCTCACGTAGTCGCCGACACTCTCGCAATGTGCAATCGCGTCCTTGAGGTCCGGGATGGCGGCATGTTCGAGCTTGAGATCACACGCGAGCGCCTCGACCGGCTTCTCGCCGATCAGCAGCTTGCCGAGCGTCTGCAGGTTCGGCAGTCCATCGAGAAACAGGATGCGGTCGATGAGCTTGTCGGCATGCTTCATCTCGTCGATCGATTCCTCGTACTCGTGCTTGGCGAGTTCCTTGAATCCCCAGTTCTTGTACATGCGGTAATGCAGGAAGTACTGGTTGATCGCGGTCAGTTCGTTGTAGAGCACCTTGTTGAGGTGCGCGATGACTTTGGCATCACCTTTCATGTCGAGATCTCCGTGAGCAGGGCGGACGCCGACGGGCGGCCAACGGCCACGAATATAACGCGGGGTGATGGGCGCCTGAGGTAACGCGAATCGCACGCATTGATACGTGCGTGCGCGGCGGCGCCGCAGGATCAGGCGGCCACGGCGAGTTCGAGCGGAAACGCGCGGCTGCGGCGATGGGCGGCTTCGGCAAGGATCTCGACGGCCAGGTCGGTGCAGCTGCCGCAGCAGTCACCACAGCCGGTGCGGTGAGTCAGTTCTTCAAGTGTCGACACACCTTGCGCAGCCGCGGCGCGAATCTGGTGGTCGGTAACCGCATTGCAAACGCAGACGTACATGCGCGTGGCCTCAGGTTGACGGCCCCATTGAAATGCAAATGCGAATGATTGTCAACACGAGACGCGGGGCGGCGCTCAACGGCTGGCGAGGACAGCCTCCGGCTGGGCGTCATCCACGCATCCGCTGCGCAGTGAAACGCGGAAATGCGATTCGGCAATCGGTTCGAGATGACGCAGGGCCTGCTCGTAGACGCGGCGCTTGAAGGCGACCACGTTGGCGCTCGGATACCAGAAGTCGACCCAGCGCCACAGATCGAATTCGGGACGCTCGTTGGCGTCGAGTCGCACGTGGCGTTCATCACCCACCAGGCGAAGCAGGAACCACACCTGCTTCTGGCCGACGCACACCGGTCGACCATTGCGGCGCACGAAACGGTTGGGCAAGCGGTAACGCAGCCAGCCCGGCGTGGCCCCGAGCAACTGTACGTGCTCGGCGAGCAGGCCGGTCTCTTCCTCGAGTTCGCGGTACATCGCCTCGACCGGGGTCTCGTCGCTGCGCATGCCGCCTTGCGGAAACTGCCAGCCGTCGCGCGCCACCCGACGCGCCCAGAATACCTGCCCGTCTTCCTTGATCAGGATGATGCCGACGTTGGGTCGATAGCCGTCTGGGTCGATCACGCGGAGTCTCCCGGGTCGCTCGGTGGCTGCGCTGGATCGACGACGCATGCCACGTCAAATGGCCAAAATCTCACTTCCCCGCCTCGATTCTTCCACAGCGGGCGCGCTGCCAGCAAGGTCGAAGGGTTTTCGAAGGTTTAGCAGATGTCTTCGCGGCGAGCGCCAACGAGCATGGCGGCACGGTCGAATGTGGCCGCCAAGCCGGTCGCCATCCAAGGACGCACTTCCATGAAACCGTTCATGTTTATTGCGCTGCTGCTGTGTTTCCTCGTACCCGGGCCTGCACGCAGTGCGCCGCTGCAAGGCGTCGAGCGCCTGTTCGCGGCGGATTACCACGTGTGCGCGCGCCAGGTGAGCGGCGCGAGTGTGTGCTGGGGACTGAACTACACCGGCGAGCTCGGCCACGGCACCACCGTCAGTTCGGCTTCTCCGGTGGCGCTTGTAGGACTCGGTGGCGTTGCCGAGAAGATCGACGGCGGCGCGGGTTTCAGCTGTGCGGTGACGACCAGTGGAAGCGCAAAGTGCTGGGGCTCGAATGGCTACGGCGAGCTCGGCCTTGGATCGCCAAGCTTCACACCGTCGCTCACCCCGATGACGGTCATCGGACTGGGAAGCGGCGTTACCGCTGTTGCAACCGGCCAATACCATGCGTGCGCGCTGCTCGTTGGCGGCGGCGTGAAATGTTGGGGAAACGGGGATTCCGGACGGCTCGGCAACGGCGCGACCGCGGCGCAACCGAGTCCTGTCGATGTGAGCGGCTTGACGAGCGGAGTCGCCTCGATTGCTGCCAGCAACGATTTCACCTGCGCCAGAATGTTAACCGGCACGATCAAGTGCTGGGGCGACAACGCGTTCGACAAACTCGGCAGTAGCGGTTTCGTCTCGAGCTCGATTCCGGTCGATGTACCGTCCATCACCGGGGCCACTGCCATCGCACTCGGCAGCCACCATGCATGTGCACTATCGGGAGCCGGGCGCTTGCGCTGCTGGGGCGGCAATTTCGTCGGCCAGTTGGGCGATGGCACGCTGACCAATCGCCCCAATGCAATGAACGTCACCGGCTTCGCCAGCGGTGTCGCCTCCGTATCGACCGGCGGAAGCCACAGCTGCGCATTGACGGCCATGGGCTCGGTTTCCTGCTGGGGGCAGAACCTGTCCGGACAGCTTGGCAATCCCGATAACACGATCTTCACCACGCCGGTAGCGGTCGCCGGCCTTTCGAGCGGGGTGTCTGAAATTTCGCTTGGATTCAACTTCAGCTGCGCGCGCGCCAACGACGCCACAGTGCGCTGCTGGGGTGCCAATGGTACGGGCTCGCTCGGCGACGGACAGTTCTCGTCGCGAGTGACGCCTGCCAGCGTCCTCGGTCTCGGCAGCGCCAGCACGCTCACAGCGGGGGATTCGCACACATGCGCAGTGGCCAGTGGCGTGCTGCGCTGTTGGGGAATGAACCGGCATGGAGAACTTGGCACCGGCAACACGATCAGTGTCGTCGAACCGACGCCTGTTTCGAGTGTCGCCGCCAGCGTAACCGCCGCTGTCACCGGCTACAACTTCACCTGCGCGTTGACCACTGCCGGCGCGGTACTGTGCTGGGGCAATAATCAGTTCGGCCAACTCGGCGATGGCACGACCACCGATCGCCTTTTCGCGGCGCCGGTTTCCGGCCTCGACAGCGGCGTCACCGCGATCGCCGCCGGCACATCCCACGTTTGTGCACTCGCCTCCGGCGCCGTGAAATGCTGGGGTCGCAACGTGACCGGCCAGCTCGGCGATGGCAATTTCAATGGGTACACGGCTTCGCCGGTCAACACGTTGGGACTTCCCGCAGGAATCACGCGGATCGTGGCGGGTGACGGTCATACCTGCGCGCTGACGGCAGGCGGCGGCGCCAAATGTTGGGGCGACAATAGTTTTGGCCAGCTGGGCACAGGTGCCCCTCCCAATCTGGCCGTTCCAGGTGACGTGTTCGGTCTGACATCGGGTGTCGCCGACATTGTCGCCGGCGCAGTGCACACGTGCGCCACCACAACGTCAGGAGCAATGCGCTGCTGGGGTCGCGGCGCGCAAGGTCGTCTCGGCACCGGCAATCTCGATGGCCAGCCGACACCGGCGAATGTCGTGGGCATGAGCAGCGGAGTAACGTCCATTGCCGCGGGCGGCCTGCATACGTGCGCGGTCCGCAACGGCGCCGTCCGCTGCTGGGGTGGAAACAACCAGGGCGGGCTCGGTGACGGCACGCAGGACTCCCGGATGCTGCCAATACCGGTCATCGGCCTCGCCAGCGGCATGGCGTCGGTCTACGCCGGCGATCGTCACAGCTGTGCCCGCGCGGTCAGCGGCCTGGTCACGTGCTGGGGAGACGATGGTTCCGGCCAGGTGGGCGATGGCGGCCGCGCGCCCGATCAGCCGACCCACGTCATTGATGGCGATCGCCTGTTCGCGTCCGGGTTCGATCCAGGCATGTAAGCACGAGGCCGATGGGCCGGCTCGCTTCCAGCAAGGCCAACCGGTTTTCGAAACGTCAGCAGAAGTCTTCTCGGCGCGGGCAAACACGCGTTGCAGCACGCTCGAACGTGACCGTCAATTGGGACACCCTACAAGGACACACTTCCATGAAGCCATTCATCGTCATTGCACTGTTCCTGTCGCTTCTTGTCTCCAGTCCGGGGCGCGCTGAGCCACTGCAAGGCGTCGACCGGTTGTTCGCGGGTGTCAACCATCTTTGCGCGCGCGTGACCGGTGGCGCGACCGTCTGTTGGGGCCTCAATTTCTCCGGCGAGCTCGGCAACGGAACGCTGATCAATTCACCGTATCCGGTGGCCGTTGCCGGACTTGACGGTGTCGCCAGCGTGATCGAGGGCGGCGCCGGTTTCACCTGTGCTGCAACCACTGCGGGAAGTGCAAAGTGCTGGGGAGCAAACAGCAGCGGCCAGCTCGGTAATGGCTCGATCGGGTTCGAACCGAATTTTGCGCCGATGACAGTCAGCGGCCTCGGCAGCGGTGTCGCTGCCGTGACGACAGGCGATTCGCATGCCTGTGCGCTGCTGGTTGGCGGCGGCGTGAAATGTTGGGGCAACGGAGCCTCCGGTCAGCTTGGCAACAGCGATACCGCGACGCAGCCGAGTCCGGTTGATGTGACCGGCTTGTCCAGTGGCGTCGCCTCGATCGCCGCCAGTGAAAACTATACGTGTGCGCGGATGATTGCCGGCACGGTCACGTGTTGGGGCAGCAACGCATTCGACAAACTCGGCAGTACCGGCTTCGGCTTCAGCTCGACGCCGATCGATGTGCCATCGATCGGCGGCGTCAACGCGATCGCACTCGGCACCCACCATGCCTGCGCCTTGTCGAGTGGTGGCCGCCTGCGCTGCTGGGGCGGCAATTTCCAGGGACAGCTTGGCGATGGCACGTTGACGAGTCGCCCGACACCGTTGAACGTGACCGGATTCGCCAACGGCGTCGCCGCTATATCGACCGGAGGGGCGCATACGTGCGCGGTGACCTCCGTCGGCGCGATGTCTTGCTGGGGTGGCAATTTGTCCGGAGAGCTCGGCAATCCCGACAACTCGGTGCAGACCACGCCGATCGCAGTCGCCGGGTTGTCGAGTGGCATCGCGCAGATTTCGCTGGGGTCCAACTTCAGCTGCGCGCGCGCAACGGACCTCACGGTGCGCTGCTGGGGATACAACGGTTTTGGCGCGCTGGGCGATGGCCAGTTTGCGTTCCGCCGGATACCGGTCGACGTCGTCGGACTGGGCAGCACGAGCACGCTCGGACTCGGCGAGACGCATTCGTGCGCGGTGGGCAACAGTGGACTGCCGCTGTGCTGGGGACAGAATCGCAGTGGCGGACTCGGCAACGGCAACACGATCAGCCTGACCGCTCCCGCGCCCGTCTCGAGCGTGACCTCGAGCGTGCTGGCGGTGGTCGGCGGCTACGAGTTCAGCTGCGCGTTGACCGTCGCCGGCGCCGTACTTTGCTGGGGTAACAACGATTATGGGCAACTCGGCGACGGCAGCACCGAAACCCGCCTCGTTGCGGTGCCGGTTACCGGCCTCGGCAGTGGCGTCAGCGCAATCTCCGCCAGGCGACTGCATGTCTGCGCGATCGCTGCAGGCGCGGTCAAATGCTGGGGTCGCAATGCGAGCGGCCAGCTCGGCGACGGCAACTTCTCGGCGTACTCCACAGTGCCGGTGAACACGCTCAATCTGCCGGCGGGAATTACCCGAATCAACGCCGGTGAAGAGCACACCTGTGCAGTGACCGCTGGCGGCGCTGCCAAGTGTTGGGGCGAAAACACGTTCGGCCAGCTCGGAACCGGAGTCGCCGGCAATAGTGCTCTGGCGGGTGATGTGATCGGCCTGTCGTCGGGCGTCGCCGATATCGTCGCCAGCAACACGCACACCTGTGCACGAACCGTTGCGGGCGCGATGCGCTGTTGGGGTCGCGGGGCCAATGGTCGACTCGGCATCGGCACGGTCGATGACCAGCCTTTTCCAGTCAACGTCGTCGGCATGACCACGGGCGTGACGTCGATAGCGGCCGGCGGCCGGCACACGTGTGCGGTGCGCAATGGTGCGGTCAGCTGTTGGGGCGCGAACAGTCAGGGGCTGCTGGGCGACGGCACCCTCGAAACGCGATTGTTGCCCACTACGGTTGTTGGCCTCGGCAGCGGCATGGCAGCGGTCTACGCCGGCGACCGCCACAGCTGCGCGCGATCGACCAGCGGAATGGTCAAGTGTTGGGGCAACGATGATTCCGGCGAGATCGGCGATGGCGGGCGCGACCACAGCCAGCCGGCTGCCGTGATCAATGGTGACCGCCTGTTCGCTTCGGGCTTTGATCCCGGCGCCTGACCGGTTCGCGCCCGCTGGCGCGACTCGACGTCGCGTGAGACAACCACATTGAGCAGACTCGACAGGCATGCACCGCCCCGTTTACCGCGACGGTGCATGCCGCTACAATCGCCGGCCCTTCGTGGCTATGTAGCTCAGCCGGTTAGAGCGTGGCACTCATAATGCCGAGGTCGGTGGTTCGAGTCCACCCATAGCCACCACTCCTGCGCGACTGGCGCGCATTCCCGACAGCGCATGGATATCTTCAAGGTCTTTCGCATCGAATCGGCGCACCGGCTGCCCAACGTGCCGCCCGGGCACAAGTGCGCGCGGCTGCATGGCCACTCGTTTGCGATCGAGATACACCTTCGAGGTCCAGTCGATGTCGAGCACGGCTGGGTCGCCGACTTCGCCGACATCAGTGCGGCGTTTGCGCCGTTGTTCGAGCAGCTCGATCACCGGTATCTCAATGACATCGAAGGACTCGAGAATCCGACCAGCGAGAATCTCGCGCGCTGGATCTGGAATGCGCTTTCGCCTTCATTGCCATTGATGGCGCGCGTCGTTATCCACGAGACCTGCACGTCCGGATGCAGCTACAGCGGCGATTGATGCGCGAAACTGCACAGCCCGCCATCCGATCTCGTGCACGGAAACACCATTTCGACTTGCTCGTCCGACTCAACGGAAAGCCGAATGTTGCAATGCACCATTCCGTTTGCTATGCTTCTCCCACACCATTACTCGTGAGGGAGACTCCCATGTACGAACAATTCAATTCCCAGCTTCTGGCGCTCGGCAAGAATTTCGCCGATGCCACCATCAAGGCCCACGGCCTGACCCTCGAAGGTTTCGAGCGCATTGCCGGCCTGCAGCTCAAGGCCATCGAGTCGCACGTCACGGCAACGACCGCGTTCTGGTCGGAAGCGGCTGAAGTGCGTGACATGGATGGCGCCAAGGCGATCTGGCCAAAAGGCGTTCAGCTGGCCAAAGACAGCGCCGAAAAGGCTTACAGCACGAGCCAGGAAGTCATGAGCGTCACGCTCAAGACCAACGAAGCGCTCGGCAGCCTGATCAAGGGTTCGCTCGAAGCGACCAACGATACCGTTGCCAAGCAGGTCGGCGCGGTCAAGAAGGCTGCCAGCGGCAAGTAATCGCACCACGCACGAACAGCGCTGCAGTTTTCCCTCCCCTTCGATATTCTGCAGCGCTCTTGAAACCGGACGGTTCACCGTCCGGTTTTTTTTCGTCCGCGTGCAGGCGCGCAGCGACGGCCGGGCTGGACGAAGCTGTGCGAAACTCCGCGCACGATGCCCCGACTGACGATCACCCACGGCCCGCTCGACGGCCAGCACTTCAGTTTCAGCGACAGCGTCGTCGTCGGGCGCGGTGCCTATTGCGATGTTCGCCTCGACGACTCGACGGTATCGCGCCGTCACGCCGAAATCCGGCGCGACGAGCACGGCGGCTGGTCACTGCACGACCTCGACAGCGCCAATGGAACGATCTGCGACGGCGCCGTCGTGACCAGCGCAGTGTCGCTCGCCGCCAGCAATGTGCTGGTGTTTGGAGAAGTCACTGCGGCGTTCCGGGCAAGCACATCCGATCCGCTCAGGCCACGTGCCAAACACTCGGCCGCGCAGATGCGTGCACGCTTGCAGCTCTTGGAAACACTCGCCGCGCTGCCCGCGCGCAGGGAAGATCCCGAGCAACTCATGGGCCTTGCGCTCGATGCAATCATGATTGCATTCGAGAACTGTACAACGATTGATTTGTTCACACTCCGCACCGGTAATGCTTTGCCGCAACCGGTCGCGCGACGCGCGCGAGTGCCTTCGGCGCCATTGCCGATTGCACTCGCACAGGCCGCGCTGCGCGCGGTGGACGGAATCTGCGGCAACGCGGAAACGCTCTCCTCAAGCGGCATCGACATGCCACCGGCCAGCGCACTGGCCGTCGCCATCGTGTTTGCAGGCGAGACGCTCGGTTGCCTCGTGGCTGAATCGGATCGTGCCAACACCTGGTCGGCGGACGACCATGCACTGGCGAAATCACTGGCCGGTTGCCTCGCGAACCTGCTCGACGGTTTGCGCAGCAATCGGCCTGAGCGTCGCGTCGCCGAACGCGACCTGTTGCTGGCTCGGCGCGTGCAGCAGCATTTCCTTCCGCAGTCCGCCTTGCGAATTCCGGGCTATCGCGTTGCCGAAGCGTATGTGCCAGCGCGCGCGGTCGGTGGCGATCACTACGAATTCTTCCGTTATCGCGACGACCGCACCGGCATCATCATCGCCGACGTTTCCGGCAAGGCGGTATCCGCCGCGCTCGTCATGGCGCGCTTCGGCATGGCGGTGCGTTTGCTCGCGAGTCAGTCGGGCGGGCCGCTGGATCTCCTTGTCACGCTCAACATCCTGCTGCTCGACGAACTCGAAACCGGCATGTTCGTCACTGCCCAGGCGCTCGCACTGACTGACGAGGATGGTCAACTGGAAATCGCCAATGCCGGCCACCCGGCGCCTCTGCTGCGCAGCAGTGATGGCGGGGTCAACGCGTTGTCGCTCGAGTCGGGCGCACCACTCGGTGCGGATGCGCGCACGGCGTTCCGCTCAGCGAACCTCACGCTCGCACACGGTGACTGCCTTCTCCTCTACACCGACGGTCTCGACGAAGCCGAGAACGCACAAGGCGAGGCGCTTGGAATCGAGCGCGTGATCGCGGGCATCGGACCGTGCCGCGACGCGCGCGCGGTGCTTGATACGGTCAACGCGACGCACGCCGCATTTGTCGGGTCAGCCGCGCCGACCGATGACCTGACGCTGATAGTGATCAGTCGAGACGCCGCAGCCTGAAATCAGCTTTCGCCTTTCACCGCGAGCGCCCGTGCCACGCGAGAAGCGTGCCCAGGATCGACTTTCACTGCACCGGATTCTTCGACGGCCCCGAGCAGGCGGGAAACGCTCTCGCCGAGTACTGCGTTCGCAGGCTTCCTCGTCTGGCTTCCGAGCGCGCTCGCACGATCGGGGTATATCTTGAACAACTGCGTGAAGCCGGCCACATCGAAGACCTGCCTGACGGTCGGATTGAGTGCTGCGAGCTTCAGCTCCCCGCTGCCATCGACCTTCTTGCCGAGCATGAGCAAGACACGCAAACCGGCACTGCTGACATAACCCACGCCTGCGAGATCGATGACGAAGCGGCCTTGTCCGGCCTGCAGCAGGTCCATCAGCGCGAGTTCGAGATCGGCCGACGTGTCGGTGTCGAGTCGCCCGCTCAGCACGAGCACGCGGTACGGATCGGCGTCCTCTTCACGGATCTCAAGCGTCACGCCGATCAGCCCTCGCGGAAGACGAAGCGCGCCATGCCGATCTGGATCACGTCTTCGTGCTTGAGCAGGCGCTGCTGCACCGCTTCGGCATTGACACGGGTACCCGACTTGCTACCCAGATCGATCACCGTGTAGCCCTTGTTGTCGACCGTGATCTGCGCGTGCCGTGCCTCCACACCAGGACCGCCGATACGGACCTCGTTGGCCGCGTCGGCGCCGAGCGAGATCGGCTTGGGAGGAAGCGGCACGGCGGTGCGGCCGGCTTCGGGATTCTGCGGAACCAGCCTCGCGGTGCGCAGCGACATTGTCGCGCTCGGTCCGAGCGTTGCGGCGGGCGTGGTGGCTGCCGCGGACGGCGGCGCAGGCGGCACACGCGGTGGCTCGGGCAGCTTCAGCACCTGCAGAATCTGGGTCTGCGCAACCGGGATCTCGCGCATGTCGCGCACAGGCTGCGGCGGCGGTGGCGGTGCCGACACCGACTCCACGGCGACGGGCATTTCCTGCGTGCTGGTCGGGCCGGGAATGTCGATGAGGCTCGGTGCCTGAAGCAACTCCTGCTCGCTGTTGAACACCTCGAGGAATCTGCCGCGCAGCGCTTCGCCCTGCTTGTGCGCCGCGGCGCGCTCAGCGAGAGCGGACTCGATCGCCTTCACGCGGGCCGCGTACTCGGCGTCGTCGAACTCACCGAGCTTGTGGCGCAACTCGATTTCCTGACGATCGAGCTTGACCGCATCGTGCGCAGCAGTGATGCCGGCGAGCACGCCGCGCAGACGCGCATAGGTTTCGCGAGCCTGCTGGCGCAATGGCTCGGCCTGCGACTCGAATCCGGCCAGCTTGGATGCATAGTCGGCATGCACACGCGCGTACACGGTCGTATCGAAATCACTCTTCATCGACTCGAGGCCGGCTAGGCGCCCGCGCAACACATCAGCGTCCTGCTTGAGCGCCTTGAGCGCGTCAATGACGCCGAGATCCACGCCGGAAAGCGCTTCCGGTTCTTCGCGTGTCTTCACCATGTTTGCTCTCCTGGCCGCGTCAAGCGGCGACGAATTCGACTTCTACCGCCCCGAAGCGCACGCAATCGCCGGGCTTGATCGCGACGTCCACACCGGTCTTCACGCGTACGCCATTGACGAACGTGCCATTGACGGTGCCAACCTCCTCGCGAACAAAATACAGCCTGCCTTCACGCACGAGTTTCGCATGCCGACGGCTCAGGCTGCGCGTGGCGTCGACCGAACTCAGATCGATTTCCGGATTGATGCCGGCCACCGGGTCCGGACGACCGACCAGAAACTGCACAGCGCTGGGGTCCAACGGAAATTCTTCGCCGCTCGCGTGGCGAAGAAGACAAGACGGCTCTGCCTGTACGGACTTCGCGGCAACTACCGGCGCCGGTACTGCCGACGGCGCCGCGACACCGACCCCGGCAGCATGCTGACGTACCGCGTTCGGCGGCAATCGAGGCGGCTCGACCGCTGGCGCGTCGACTGCTTTCGCCGGCCCCTTGGCGGAGGTGGCAACGGCCCTTGCGTGCAGACTGGCGATCTCGGCCAGCGCCTCTGCCAGACGGACCTCACTGCGGCGATGTCGCGTCGAAAGTTTGCGCATGATGCGCACAGCGATCTCGACATTCTGCCGCAGCAGGTCAGCGAAACCGGCGCGCTCCACGCGCAACAGTCGCGCCGGCTCGCGCACGATCGCGGAGGCGAATCGCGGCTGGTCGTCGAGCATTGCCATCTCACCGAAAAAATCGCCTGGCCCGAGCCTCGCAACGGCTTCTTCGCCACGCGCAACACGATGGATATCGACGACTCCCGACTCTATGATGAACATGGTCTGCCCGGCATCGCCTTCGCGAAACACGGCCTTGCCGACGGGAATCTCGAGGTAGGGATCAGGCGGGCTCATCCGTGCAACGCTCGTGCTCGGCGACTGCCGACTCTTGGCCCTCGATTATGCAGCCGCCATCACGCCGGCGCCAATCCGCAGGCAACGCATCAGCCTTGCGCGGAGGAAACGGGACCCACAACCCCCGATTGCGGCATATCGACGCATTTTTCGAGCGGGTCAATGCATCGCGACCCTGCACGCATGTGCTTCCGACCCCTTCGCCACACGGAAAAGTCCGCCGCGGTTGCGGCTATCAAAAGCTAGCTGCTATCATTTTGCGGCTCGATCGAGGCCTTTTTCTCCGCGCGCCTCGATTCCGTCGTCACATCAGGTCAAGCCAGTGCGCAATTCCATCGCCCATGGTCGGCGCGTGGCTTTACGCACCGTGCTGCTGCAGATCAGCGCGACCATCGTGGTTGCGATGATCGCGGCGGCGACCTGGAGCGCGGCAAATGCCTGGGCTGCGCTGATCGGGGGTCTGATCATCGCCGTCGGTAATGGACTTTTCGCCGTGCGCCTGTTCGGGCTCGGAGTGGCGCCGGCGCGCGACGCACTGCGCTCGGCTTATGCCGCGGAAGTATTGAAGTGGCTGTGGTTGTGCGCTGCGTTGTTCGTCGCCATCGCGGTGCTGAAGCTGCCGTTCCCGGGGCTCATCGTCGGCGTGCTCACTGCCCAGTTGTCGTTCTGGATCGCCCTCATTGCAATCAGGTAACCCGATGGCCAGCGAAACCGGTCCAGCCAACATGACCGACTACATCAAGCACCATCTGCAGCATCTGCAGGTGAAGGTTGGTGACCATCCGTTCATGACGATCAACCTCGACAGCGTGATCTTCAAGCTGCTCGCGGCACTCGTGTTCGTAGGACTCTTCATCGTCGTCGCACGGCGCGCCACGCCGGGCGTGCCGGGCAAGCTGCAGTGTGCGATCGAGATGGTCGTGTCGTTTGTTGACGGCCTCGTGCGCGAAACCTTCCACGGAAGCAGCAAGATCATTGCGCCGCTCGCGCTGACCATTTTCGGCCTGACGTTCCTGATGAACTTCATGGACATGATCCCGGTCGACTGGCTGCCGGCAACCGCGGCTGCGGCGGGCATCCCCTATCTGCGCGTGGTGCCGACGGCCGACCTCAACACGACGCTCGGCATGGCCTTCACGGTGTTCCTGCTGATCCAGTACGTCGGCCTCAAGCACAAGGGCGTGAAAACGTTCTTCGGAGAATTCGTGACTGCGCCGTTCCACGCCACCGGACCGGTCGGCAAGGTCCTGCTGGCGGGGCCGAACCTGCTGCTGCGGCTGATCGAAGAGGCGGTACGTCCGGTCTCGCTGTCACTGCGACTGTTCGGCAACATGTACGCGGGCGAGCTGATCTTCATCCTGATTGCGGTGATGACGCTCGGCGCCACGCTTGATCACTTCTCGACCTACCTGCTCGGCACCGGCCAGATCATCGCCGGATTCGCCTGGACGGCGTTCCATGTGCTGGTCATCACGTTGCAGGCATTCATCTTCATGACGTTGTCGATTGTCTATCTGAGCATGGCAGCGGAGCATCATTGATTTTTGTGATCGTCCTTGATCGCTGACATTGAATTGCGGTTCGGCAACAGTGCGATCTTTCGTGGTCGCATGCACCAAACGCGGACATCCATGTCCGCGTGCGTTACCAGTGCGATCATCCGTGATCGCAAGAATCACGAAGCGGACATCCGTGTCCGCACTGTTTTGAGAAGCTCACTTTTGCCATTCCACCCATAGAACCACGGAGACAAGCATGGAAACCATCGCAAACGTTGCCCAGATCGGCGATCTGCTCAGCATGACCGTCATCGCGGCAGGCCTCCTGATCGGTCTCGGCGCCCTCGGCACTGCGATCGGATTCGCACTGCTCGGCGGCAAGTTCCTCGAGGGCGCGTCGCGCCAGCCGGAACTCACGCCGATGCTGCAGACCAAGATGTTCATCATCGCCGGCCTGCTCGACGCGGTGCCGATCATCGGCGTCGCCATTGCCCTGCTGCTGATCTTTGCCAACCCGCTGCTCGCCTACCTGGGCGTCCAGTAAGCAACGATCACGATTGAATCGAGTGCGGCCGCACCTTTGCGGCCGCGAGCAGGAGTATCGCGATGAGCATCAACATCACGCTGGTCATCCAGGGAATCGCATTCTTCCTGGTTGCCTGGCTGGTCATGAAGTTCGGTTGGCCGCACATCATGGCGGCGATCGAGGAACGACAGGCCAAGATCGCCGAAGGTCTGGCTGCGGCCGATCGCGCGCGCCAGGAACTCGCTGACGCCGACGCCCGCGTTGCCGACGAGATCCGCAAGGCACGCGTCGATGCCACGGCGATCATCGACAAGGCGCACCAGCAGGCCAACCAGATCGTCGAGAAGGCCAAGAACGACGCGATCGCCGAAGGCAACCGCCAGAAGGCCATTGCGATCGCCGACATCGACAGCCTCGCGCACAAGGCCCGTGAAGAGTTGCGCGGCCAGGTCGCGACGCTGGCCGTGGCCGGTGCGCAGAAGATCCTCAAGCGCGAAATCGACGCCAATGCCCACAAGGCATTGCTCGACCAGCTCGTTGCCGAGATCTGACCATGTCGAGCGCACTGACCCTCGCCCGTCCGTACGCGCGCGCCGCCTTCGAAATCGCGCGCGAGCGTGGCATGCTCGGTGATTGGGCTGGCAAGCTCGCGTTCGCCGCGCAGGTCGCTGCCGATCCGGGGGTGACCGCCCTGCTCGGCAATCCGCGCGTCAGCGTGGCCCAACTCACCTCGCTGTTCGTTGCCGATGGCGAGGCTAGCGACTCGGATTTCAGCGTGTTCGTGCGCATGCTCGCCGATGGCGGGCGGGTCGCCGTACTGCCGGAAATCGGCGCCCTGTTCGAAGAGCTCAAGCTCGAGGCCGAGCGCACGCTGAAAGTACAGGTGCGTGCCGCCAGCGTGATTGACGAGGACGAGATCGCCAAGCTCAAGCAGGCGCTCAAGCGCCGCTTCGGCCGCGACATCGAAATCAGCCAGTCGCTCGACGAGAGCCTGATCGGCGGCGCCATCATCGATGCCGGTGATGTCGTCATCGACGGATCGGTGCGCGGCCGCCTCGCCGCCCTCGAACAGGCACTGGTGCATTGATCGTCGGCACACAGCCGAGCACAACAGCGACAAGATGATGGTTTTCCGGTAGCCGCTGCAGGCCACCGGTTTCCAAACCGAAACCCGCTCCATCCGTCGCGCCTTTCGACCGGCCGACGACATCAGGAAATGACCATGGCAACCACGATCAATCCGTCCGAAATCAGCGAACTCATCAAGAACCGCATCGAAAAGTTCAAGCTCAGTGCGGATGCGCGCAATGAAGGCACGATCACCAGCGTGTCTGACGGCATCGTGCGCGTGCACGGCCTCAACGACGCGATGTCGGGCGAGATGATCGAGCTGCCAGGCAATACCGTCGCGCTGGCACTGAACCTCGAGCGTGACTCGGTCGGTGCCGTCGTGCTCGGCAACTACGAGCATCTGCGTGAAGGCGATACCGCCAAGACCACCGGACGCATTCTTGAAGTGCCGGTCGGTCCGGAGCTGCTCGGTCGCGTCGTCGATGCACTCGGCAATCCGATCGACGGCAAGGGCCCGATCAACGCCAAGCAGACCTCGCCCATCGAGAAGGTCGCTCCGGGCGTGATCTGGCGCAAGTCGGTCGACCAGCCGGTGCAAACCGGCTACAAGACCGTCGACGCGATGATCCCGATCGGCCGTGGTCAGCGCGAGCTGATCATTGGCGACCGCCAGACCGGCAAGACCGCTCTGGCCATCGACGCGATCATCAACCAGAGGGGTTCGGGGATCAAATGCGTGTACGTCGCGATCGGCCAGAAGCAGAGCTCGATCGCCAACGTGGTGCGCAAACTCGAAGAGAATGACGCCCTCGCGCACACCATCATCGTCGCTGCGTCGGCGTCCGAGTCAGCCGCGATGCAGTACATCGCGCCGTACTCCGGTTGCTCGATGGGCGAGTACTTCCGCGACATCGGTGAAGACGCGCTGATCATCTATGACGACCTGACCAAGCAGGCCTGGGCATATCGCCAGATCTCGCTGCTGCTGAAGCGTCCGCCGGGCCGCGAGGCGTACCCGGGCGACGTCTTCTACCTGCATTCGCGCCTGCTCGAACGCGCCGCGCGCGTCAACGAGGAATACGTCGAGAAGTTCACCAATGGCGCAGTCAAGGGCAAGACCGGTTCGCTGACCGCACTGCCGATCATCGAGACGCAGGCCGGCGACGTCTCCGCGTTCGTGCCGACCAACGTGATTTCAATCACCGATGGCCAGATCTTCCTCGAGACAGACCTGTTCAATGCCGGCATCCGCCCGGCCGTGAATGCCGGCGTTTCGGTGTCGCGCGTTGGTGGTTCGGCACAGACCAAGATCATCAAGAAGCTGTCGGGAGGCGTCAAGCTTGCGCTCGCGCAGTTCCGTGAGCTCGCCGCGTTCGCACAGTTCGCTTCCGATCTCGACGCGGCAACGCGCGCACAGCTCGAGCGCGGTCAGCGCGTCACCGAACTGATGAAGCAGAAGCAGTACGCGCCGCTGTCGATCGCCGAACTCGCACTCTCCATCTACGCCGCCGAAAAGGGCTATCTCGACGACCAGCCGATCGCCAAGATCCTGCCGTTCGAAAGCGCCCTGCACACGCATTTCCACAACAACCACGCCGATCTGATGAAGAAGATCGTCGACACCGGCGACTGGAACAGCGACATCGAGGGTGCATTCAAGAGCGGTCTCGACGAGTTCAAGAAGACCGGAAGCTGGTGATGCGCTGCCGGGAACAGGAAATCGCAGGCAGCAGCATTTCCGGCGCCTTTCAGGCTGGATGATTCCCCATTCCCGATTCCCGATTCACCGCTCGCAGGCGAAAGTCTGCAGCAATGACGACAGTGTGAGGTAAACGTGGCTGGCGGCAGAGAAATCAAAACCAAGATCAAGAGCGTGCAGAACACCCGCAAGGTGACGCGCGCGCTCGAAATGGTCTCGGCGTCGAAGATCCGCAAGGCGCAGGACCTCATGAAGGCCTCGCGCCCCTATGCGCGTCTGATGCGTCAGGTCATCGGCCACGTCGCGCGTGCCAACACCGAGTACAAGCACCCGTTCCTGATCGAGCGAACCGAGGTCAAGCGCGTCGGCTTCGTCATTGTCTCGACCGATCGCGGCCTGTGCGGCGGCCTCAACTCGAACATGTTCCGCATGCTGCTCGCCGAGATCGGCGCGTGGCAGGCCAAGGGCGTCGAGGTTGACGTCGTCTGTATCGGCCAGAAAGCGACGGTGTTCTTCCGTCGCCTCAAGGTCAACATGGTCGGCAGCGTCACGCATCTTGGTGAAAAGCCTCAGGTGGCCGAGCTGATCGGCGTGATCAAGGTCATGCTCGATGCCTACACCGAAGGCCGTGTCGACCGCCTGTCTCTGGTCTACAACGACTTCGTCAACACGATGACCCAGAAGGCGACGATCGACCCGCTGTTGCCACTGCCGCCATCAGATGAAATCGTCGCCACGCATGCATGGGACTATTTGTACGAGCCCGATGCCGAGACCGTCCTCGACGACGTGCTCACGCGCTACGTCGAGTCGCTGGTCTACCAGGCCACGCTCGAGAACCTTGCCAGCGAGCATGCCGCGCGCATGGTGGCCATGAAGAGCGCGTCGGACAACGCGACCAAGGCGATCGGTTCGCTGACACTGATCTACAACAAGGCACGCCAGGCCGCGATCACGCAGGAAATCTCGGAGATCGTCGGCGGCGCCGCGGCTGTATGAGTGCGATCGTCCCTGATCGCGAGAATCAAGAAGCGGCCATCCGTGGCCGCACTGTTTGATACCACTGCGATCGTCCCTGATCGCAAGAATCACGAAGCGGCCATCCGTGGCCGCACTGTTCAACGTAGGCGCTGCGTCGGTGGCGTCAATGCAGAATCAAAGAGACATCCGGAGTACTTCCATGAGCCAAGGCAAAATCGTTCAAATCATCGGCGCGGTGGTCGACGTCGAATTCCCGCGCGAATCCGTGCCGAAGGTCTATGACGCGCTGACGATCGAAGGCATGGCGATCACGCTCGAGGTGCAGCAGCAGCTCGGTGACGGCGTGGTGCGCACGATTGCGCTCGGCAGCACCGACGGTCTCAAGCGCGGCCTGATTGCCGACGATACCGGCGAAGGCATCAAGGTGCCGGTCGGCAAGGAAACGCTCGGCCGCATCATGGACGTGCTCGGCAACCCGATCGACGAAGCCGGTCCGATCGGCGAGAAGGAACGCTGGGTGATCCATCGCGCGGCGCCGAAGTACGACGACCAGGCCTCGACCAACGAACTGCTCGAAACCGGCATCAAGGTCATCGACCTGATCTGCCCGTTTGCCAAGGGCGGCAAGGTCGGCCTGTTCGGCGGCGCCGGCGTCGGCAAGACCGTCAACATGCTCGAACTGATCAACAACATCGCGACCCAGCACGCCGGTCTTTCGGTGTTCGCCGGTGTCGGCGAGCGCACGCGTGAAGGCAACGACTTCTACCACGAGATGATCGAAGCCGGCGTCATCAAGCTCGACGACATCTCGCAGTCGAAAGTGGCGATGGTCTACGGCCAGATGAACGAGCCGCCGGGCAACCGCCTGCGCGTCGCCCTGACCGGCCTGACCATGGCCGAGTACTTCCGCGACGACATCGATCCGGCCACCGGAAAGGGTCGCGACATCCTGTTCTTCGTCGACAACATCTACCGCTACACGCTGGCAGGAACGGAAGTATCGGCGCTGCTCGGTCGCATGCCGTCCGCGGTGGGCTACCAGCCGACCCTTGCCGACGAGATGGGCCGCCTGCAGGAGCGCATTACCTCGACCAAGACCGGCTCGATCACGTCGATCCAGGCCGTTTACGTGCCGGCCGATGACTACACCGATCCATCGCCGGCGACGACCTTCGCGCATCTGGACTCGACCGTGGCGCTGTCGCGCGACATCGCCAGCCTCGGCATCTACCCGGCCGTTGACCCGCTCGCCTCGACCAGCCGCCAGCTCGATCCGCTGGTGATCGGCCAGGAGCACTACGACACCGCGCGCCGCGTTCAGGGCACGCTGCAGCGCTACAAGGAACTGAAGGACATCATCGCCATCCTCGGCATGGATGAGCTGTCCGAGGAAGACAAGAACGCCGTCTCGCGTGCACGCAAGATCGAGCGTTTCTTCTCGCAGCCGTTCACGGTCGCTCAGGTGTTCACCGGCGCGCCCGGCAAGTACGTGACGCTGAAGGAAACGATCCGCGGCTTCAAGATGATCTGTGACGGCGAATGCGACCACATCCCCGAGCAGGCCTTCTACATGGTCGGCGGCATCGACGAAGCCTTCAAGAAGGCTGAAGAGATGGGCGTCAAGAAGGCAGCCTGAGAAGCAGGGGCTAGGGACTAGGGACGAGGGCGCAAGTACGTTTTGCCCCCGCAAGCCGTATTCCCGGATTTTCGCGCCCTCGCCCCTCGTCCCTAACCCCTTTGCTTTACTAGCCCCTAGCCCCTGAGGTTCCATGAGCACCATTCGTTGCGACATCGTCAGTGCCCAGGAAGAGATCTTCCACGGCAATGCGCAGATGGTCATCGCCACCGGCGAGATGGGCGAACTTGGCATCGCGCCGCGGCATGCGCCGCTGATCACGCGGCTCAAGCCGGGTCAGGTGCGGGTGATCCTCGAGAGCGGCGAAGAGCAGTTCTTCTATGTCTCGGGCGGCATCCTCGAAGTGCAGCCGCAGGTGGTCACGGTGCTCGCCGACACCGCCGTGCGTGCCGCCGACCTCGATGAGGCTTCGGCACGCAAGGCCAAGGACGAAGCCGAGCGCGCGATTGCCAACCGTACCGATGCGATTGAAGTCGCCGAAGCGCAGGCGCAGCTGGCCCAGGCGGTCGCGCAGTTGCAGGCGCTGGAGCACCTGCGTCGCAACCTCAAGCATTGATCTGAGGCGGCACGTCGTTCGACGCGCCGCAGGCTTGATCGCCACGTTGGGGCGTCTCGCCCGCCAGGGATCTTCTGATCACGTCTGCGCAGGCGGCATGGTTTCCACACAGCTCGCCCGGTGGCGTGCCTGGCGGCGCTTGAGTTGGGTGGTCAGGGCAAGCCGCGCGCGCCGGCGGGAGGGCCCTGTGCACATCGCCCCGTCATTTGAATCGAGACATTGAGGCCGCACTGCCAGCGCGCAGCTTGTCGTTGTGGCAACTCGACAGACGGCGAGTCTGACTTCGTCGCCACGCATTGATCTGCGCGCAGGCGGTGCGCTGACGCCTGTGCAGACGTGATCAGAGTCCCCCGAGATCCCGGTTGATCGTCGAGTCGCCGCTTTACGGCGGCTCGTGGCGCGTTTGTGCCACCTGCCCGCACAGCACTACCGCATATCGCATCGTGGCGCAGCGCAAGTTTGCCGGCGTGTGCTTTTGTACTAAGGTGCCGCGTTGGATCCCACGGAACCCGCGCCATGGCCGCAGCCCCGTTGCACGTCGTCATCCTCGCTGCAGGCGAGGGCAAACGCATGAAGTCGGCGAGGCCGAAAGTGCTGATGCCGCTGGCCGGACGCTCGATGCTCGGCCATGTGCTCGATACCGCACGTGCGCTCGCTCCGGCAGCAATCCATATCGTCTACGGCCATGGCGGCGATCAGGTACGTGCAGCATTTGCCGATCCGGACCTGTCCTGGGTGTTGCAGGCAGAACAACGTGGAACGGGCCACGCGGTTCGCCTGGCAATGGCGAGCGTGCCCGAGGATGCTCGCGTGCTGGTGCTGTATGGCGA
>JBBSOU010000013.1:0-48640 GCA_038259445.1 Lysobacterales bacterium
AAATCGAGTGCCCGCCCCAGCAGACCACGAGGTTCGGTTCGACGTTGGCGCGCAACACGCGCGCATTGCGCAGGATGTCGAACACGGCATGCGTGATGCCCGCCGACGTATCGAGCTCGAAACTCCCGGCTTCGATCTGCGCCGACACGTAGACAATGTCGCGCACGACGGCGAACAGCAGTTCGTTGATACCCTTGATGATCTTGCCGTCGACGAACGCGTGCGCCGGTGCGTGGGTCAGCTCGAGGCCGACACCGCGGTCCTGCTGCAGCACCTGGATGTTGAAATCGGCGTACAGCTCGATCACCGTGCGCGGATCGTCGCTGACGTGACCCTGGGTAAGCACCGCCAAAGCGCAGCGTCGCAGCAATTGGTGCAATCCGCCCGAACTCGCATCGCGCAGGCGCGCGACCTCGTGGCGCGACAACACGTCGAGACCAGCCGCAGGAGCGATGCGGGCGCTGACCGTTTCAGGTCGGATAGGAACCGTTGCTGGCGTGCTCATCGTTGTCGAATCCATACGTTGGACCGGCGCCGGATCGATCGTTTTGCATCAACCACTCGCGCGCAGGTTAGCCGGCTAGGATCGAACAAGCACGATTCCCGGTCAACCCATCCCCCTTGCCGCCGGTGAAAAAAAACCGACGCCCTCGCGGGCGCCGGTCTCGATCGAACGATGGAACGGTTGATCAGAACGAATAGCGAACCGTGGCCAGCACCGACCAGCGCTGCGACGGGTTGAACGACTCGTTGACCGGCAGATCGGCCGGCGAGTAGTTGCCACCCACGTTGTACTGCGAGCCCGAGATGTCATAGATGTAGCGACCTTGCGCATCGACACCAGCCACGTTGGCGAGATTGCGACGCAGCGGGAAATCGGCCCGGCGCTCGACGCCCCAATCCTTGTTGAGCAGGTTGGTGAAGTTGAAGAAGTCGAGGCGGAACTCGGCCTTGTTGCCGGCGAAGAAGCCTGGAAACTCCTGACGGAAGCTCACATCGAGCTGATTGAACCACGGTGCGCGAGCCTTGTTACGCTTGAACACCTTGCCCTTGTAGTCACTCAGGTACTGATCGTTGTCGATATAGTCCATGAACTGCTGTTGCAACTGCGGCGTTGAACCTGCGGTCCAGGCGACATCATCGATCGAGTTCGGCACGAACGCGAGGTCGTTGAGATAGCTATCGCCATTGGCGTCATTTCCAAACGTCCAGCTGTACGGATTTCCAGAGCGACCATCGAAAAAGCCACTGACCGAAGTCTGGTAGTCGCCGAACAGTGCCTTGCTCCAAGTCAGCTGGGCGATCACGCGACGCGGCACGTCATAGTTGGAGGTCGACTCGTAGTCGGCGTTCGGTTCGATCCACGCGCGGTTCGAGAAATTCGAGTTTGCGACGCTAGAGGTTCCGGGGTTGACGTCGGTCGTGCGACTCCAGGTGAATCCGAGCATGGCCGACCAGTTGTCCTGAAACGGCTTCTTAAGCGAAAACGTAACGCTGTCGGAACCACCCTTCTTGGTGTTGGTCAACAGGATCACATTGTTGAACGACGGGTTCTGGTTAAATCGGACCCCGTTCGCGCTGCCAGGCGCCGCGCTTGGATCACGCGAATAAGCGGCCCGGCCATCCGGCAAGGTGCCGGTCGGCGCGCCGATATTGAGGTTCTGGTAAAGAATGGCCTTGTGCACGTCGATACTCTGGTACTCGGCCGTGGCGACGAGGCCGAACCACGGCAGCTCGTGATCGACGCCCAGCGTGTACTTGAATACGGTCGGCAACTGGAAGTCCTTGTCGATGACATCAACGCCCATACGCGACGAGCCGAGACCCGGCGTGGCCGTGCTGCCCGGAATATTCTGGCCAAACGGATCCGGGCTGAACGCCGGATCGCCGCCCTGGCGCAGGCGGTTGACGTCGTACTGGGCGACGGCGACGCCGTTGTTCGAATACGGATTGGCGATCCACACACCGGGCGTATTCGAGATGAACATGCCGGCGCCGCCGCGGATCTGCGTCATGCGCTCGGTGTCGAGTGCATAGTTGGCCGAGAATCGCGGCTGCACGACGCCATTGCCATCGATGGTATTGCTGTTGCTGAAACCGTAACCGCCAAACGCCGCATTCGGATTCGTCGCGCTGCGCTGCAACCCACACGGTCCGAGATTAACGCTCTGGCCGGGGTTGAGCGAGCCTCCGGGATCAGCCGCGAAACACGGATTGAAGGTCGGGTCGCTACCGAGCGTCGGCAGGTCATAGCGGATACCGTACTGCAGCGAGAAGCGGTCGGTCGCTTGCCACGTATCCTGCGCGAAGAAGCCCATCTGCTTCAGATCGAATACCGCGGCGACATTGTTAAGGGAAAATCCCGGTGCTGGCTGACGCAGCTCGTAACGACGATAGGTGCCGCTGAGAAAATCCTCGATCGAGTTGAACTGGTACGAACCGACGAAACCCTGCAGGAACAGGTTGTAGTAGTCATCCTTCTGGTAGTCGAGACCAGCCTTGATCGTATGGTCGCCGAGGAACCAGTTGCCGGCGAAGTAGGCATTCCAGGTTTCGACGCCGAGCGCGTTTGCCTGCGAGCTGAACTCGGTGCCGAGCACGACACTGGGCACACCGGACTCGCCACCCATGCGCACAGTGACCTGCGGCTGGAACCCGCCTTCAAGCGGTCCTCGCAACTGGTCAAACTTGTTGTAGCCGATCGATGCTTCTGTAGAAAACGTATCGGTCCAGTCGTCGTAGAGGCTCAATGCGTAACTGGTGTTTTCCTTGTCGACGAGGTACCAGTTGCTGGACAGGTTCAACCGGCTCGTATTGCCGGCAACGATGACGGGCTGCGTCTCTTCCGTTCGGCTGGCACGGAAGCTCGCGCGATGCTGCGCGTTGATGTTCCAGTCGACCTTGAGAAGGCCACGCTTGCTTTCGAGATCAACGTTCGACGCGGCGGTGCTGCCTGCGGTAAGGCCATACGTGGCAGCGGCGGCGATGACCTGATCGACCATCGACTGGGTCAGGCCCTGGACAATATTGGTGGCGCCGGAGCCTTCCGGACCCCAGACCGCACCGGGCGCCTTCTGGCTACTCTCTTCGTAGGACAGGAAGAAGAACAGCGTGTCTTCGACGATCGGGCCACCGAACGTGAATCCGCCGGTGTACTTGCTCGAGTAGCCGGTCCATTTGTTGCCGGCTTCATTCTCGCCGACCATGTCGTCGGAGTTCTGGTAGGCGTAGTACGCCGATCCCTTGAATTCGTTGGTGCCACTTTTCGTCACGGCGTTGACCGATGCGCCGACGCCGCGACGCGAGGTCACGTCGAAGTTGGCCGTGGAGATGTTGTATTCCTCGATCGCGTCGGGCGAGATCGGGCTGCCGAGCGTCGGCAGGCCGTTGTCGTTGAGACCGAACGGGTCACCCGCATTGACGGTGTCGACCGTGATCGAGTTGTAGCGGAAGTTCTGACCTGAAGCCGAGAACGAACCACGATCGCGATCCGTGATGACGATGCGCGGATCGGCACGCACGACGTTCTGGATCGAGCGATCCGGCTGCGGCAAGGCGATCAAATCACGTTGCGAAAGGTTTGTGCTGAAACCCTTGTTGTCGGCCGAGAAAGTTTCAGACAGCGCGCTGGCGGTAACCGTGATCGTGTCGAGCGTGCCTTCGGTGGCGACTTCGACGAGATTGATCGTGGTGGTTTCGGCGAGACGAAGGTAGACGTCATCGGCGGTGACCGGCGATACGCCGCTCTTCTCGGCGACGACACGATACGGGCCACCGACGCGCAGTCCCTGTGCCTGGTAACGTCCCTCTGCATTGGTGGTCACGGTCGACACGGTGCCGGAAGGCACGTGCAGGATCTGCACACTGGCATTGGAGACCGGCTGGCCGGCGGCGTCGACGACGCGTCCATTGAGCGCTGATGACGTGTTCTGCGCGTAGGCGCCAGACACCGCGAAAAGCGAAGAAAGTACCATCGGCAGCAGCCGCATCGTCAGTCGCTTGTTCATTCGTACGATCCTCTCGGGTTATATCAAGTGGTTTGCGGCGCAATCGTGCCCGCGCCCGCGGCGCGCGGCGTGAAGATTTCAACTTGGAACGACATCACGGACGGGTTTGCAGCCCCTTCGCATCCGCATCTGCCAACTCATTAACCAGAGTTTAACCCGACTCCGTGACAGTTTTCTAACAAAATTGCGGCGCTGCGCAAAGGTCGTTTCGGCGGGTTGGCCGATGCGCCGGTGGTGGAGTGAATGCACCGGCGAGGGCAGACAAGGAAATCAATGAATTGCAGGGACATGCGGAGAACTGGCCTGAGTTCAGACCGCCAGTTTCACGTAGGCGACCATGCCGTCGAGGAACATCTGAACCGACAAGGCGACCAGCAACATGCCCATCAGTCGCTCGAGTGCGATGAGCACGCTGTGGCCAAGCCATCGGTACAGGTAGGTCGAGGAAACCAGCAGGATGGCTGTCGCCAGCCAGGCAAGAAACAGCGCAATGCTCCAGTCGACCGTGCGACCAGGATTGCTGTTGGCGAGCAGCATGACAGCGGCCATGGTCGACGGGCCGGCCACACCCGGAATCGCCATCGGAACGATGAAAGGCTCGGACGCGGTGTCGCCGCCGCCGAAGATGCCGTCCTTCGGCGGAAAGATCATGCGGATGCCGATCAGGAACAGCACGATGCCGCCGGCGATGCTGACTGATTCCTGCTTGAGCTGCAGTGCGCTGAGCAGATACTTGCCACCGAACAGGAATGCGAACAGCACGACCAGGGCAATCAGCAACTCGCGTACCAGCACGAGTTGACGTCGCTCGGGTGCGACGCCCTTGAGCAGGCTCAGGAACAGCGGTATATTGCCGAGTGGATCCATGATCAGGAACAGCAGGATGCCGGCCGACATCGTGCTCATCGCTTGTTCCATGGATGTTTCCCCGTCGCGTCGATCCGACTAGTGTCGTGCCGACTCCGGTCGCAAGTCGAGGGTTTTTCCGCGCAGTGCGGCCGCCTCGCGCCCGAGCAGGAAGACGATCGCGCGCGCAGTCGCCTGCGGCGTGTCGCGCGTCATCGTATCCTCGCCAAAATACGCCATCCGGCGCAGGCCGGTGCGCATCGGCGCGGGCAACACGCCATGCACGCGCACGGGCCCGTCTTCACACTCGTGGGCAAGAATCGATGCGTACGCGGCCAGCCCCGCCTTGGCCACGCCATAGGCACCCCAATACGCCTTGCCAATGCGCGCGGCGTCATCGTCGATCAGGATCACCGAGGAATCTTCGCGTTCCCCCAGCAATGGCATGCACGCCTGCGTCAGCAGGAACGCTGCGGTCAGATCGACATGCAGCGTGCGCATCCAGTCCAGCGGTTTGGTCTGCTCGAGCGGACGCAGTCCGTCGAAGTGGGCTGCTGTATGCACGATTCCATCGAGACGTCCGCACTGGAGGCGGATCGCATCGGCGAGCGTTGCATAGTCGTCCGGCGTGGCCCCTTCAAGATTGATCGGGTAGATCGCCGCGGTCGCTGCGCCGATGGCCTCGATTTCGTCGTACACCGCTTCGAGCGCCCTGACCTTGCGCCCGGCCAGCACGACGACGGCGCCGGCACGCGCGCAGGCCAGCGCACACTCGCGCCCGAGACCACCACTGGCTCCGGTGACAAGCACGACGCGCTTGTCGAGCACGGCACCGCCCACGGCTGCGAGCTCCGTGCGTACCAGCGGCAACCCTGCGCTCACGCCTTGTGCACGTCCTTGACGATGCGTTGAAGCTCGCCGCTCTCGAACAGTTCGAGTGCGATGTCGCAGCCGCCGATCAGTTCACCGTTGATGAAGAGCTGCGGGAAGGTCGGCCAGTTCGAGTAGCGCGGCAGGTTGGCGCGGATGTCCGGGTCTTCAAGCACATTGACCGAAACGAACGGTGCTCCGATCGTCTTCAGCGCCTTTACCGTCCGACTCGAAAAACCGCACATCGGAAATTGTGGCGTGCCTTTCATGAAGAGCACGATCGGATCAGCTTCAACCGTGGTCTTGATGCGTTCGATGATGTCCATCTGGATACGTGTCCGGGGATTCGCGCCAGACTTGGCGCCACCCGCATTTTAGCAGTCCTCGCGCAGCATGGTTGATTTGCGTGCCTGCACCTTCTTATGCTGGCGTGCTGAATCGCCTCAAGCATCACCGGCTGTTCCCCGGCCAAGCCCGCATTCACCTGCCGTGCCATGCGCGTGAGCGAGAATGCAACGTCCCCGCGATACGGCATCGCCAGTCCCTACCCATCGGCAAGGAGTTTCCACATGGCTATCGAGCTTCCACCGCTTCCCTGGGCGCGCGACGCGCTCGTCCCGCACATCTCGGCAGAGACCATCGACTTCCATTACGGCAAGCATCATCAGGCCTACGTCACCAACCTCAACAACCAGATCAAGGGCACCGAGTTCGAGGAGATGGCGCTCGAGGACATCATCCGCAAATCGAGCGGCGGCATGTTCAACAACGCCGCGCAGATCTGGAACCATACGTTCTACTGGAACTGCCTCGCGGCGGATGGCGGCGGCGCGCCGGGCGGGCGTCTGGCCGATGCGATCACCAAGGCTTTCGGTGACTTCGACACGTTCAAGGAAGAGTTCACCAAGACCTCGGTCGGCACGTTCGGATCGGGTTGGGGCTGGCTCGTGCAGCGACCGGACGGTGAGCTCGCTCTGGCCAGCACATCGAACGCGGCGACGCCATTGACCGGCAATGACCGCGCCCTGCTGACCTGCGACGTGTGGGAACACGCGTACTACATCGATTACCGCAATGCGCGCCCGAAGTATGTCGAAGCGTTCTGGAATCTGGTCAACTGGAAGTTCGTCGAAAGCCAGATGGCCTGATGCGGGATTACATGGCGGCTAGCGCGGCAATGACCGGAGCGACCTGATCCTCGCGACCCAGTGCATGGGCGACCCGCTGGAGTGACTGCGCAAGGACGCGCGGCTCATTTGCACAGATCGTCGCGTGACCGACCTTGCGGCCGGCACGCGGCGACTTCCCGTAGTCATGCCAATGTGCGCCTGCTTGCGCCAGCACGCCGGATGCGTCGGGCAATTCCCCGATCCAGTTCAACATCGCACTGCAGCCGATCGGCGCGGTGTCGCCAAGCGGCAGGCCGAGTACGGCGCGTACGTGATTCTCGAACTGGCTGCAGGCTGTCCCCTCGATCGTCCAGTGACCCGAGTTGTGCACTCTTGGCGCCATTTCATTGGCCAGCAGGATGCCACCAAGCACAAACAGTTCGAGCGCAAAAACTCCGACGTAGTCGAGTCGTTCTGCCAGCGTACGCGCGTGCGACACCGCGGCCGCCTCAACCCCGTTCACGCCTTCCAGCGGCGCGAGACTCGCCGAGAGGATTCCGCTGCTGTGCCAGTTGCGCGTCAACGGGTAGTGCCGGAACTCGCCATTGCGCGATCGCACGGCGATCACCGAAACCTCGAAATCGAACGCGACGAATGCCTCGAGGATCAACGGCACGCCGCCGAGCGTCTGCCATGCCGCCTCGATGTCGCCCATGCCGCGCAACAGTGCCTGACCCTTGCCGTCGTAACCGAGCCTGCGCGTCTTCAGTACCGCCGGAAGACCGATCTCGCCGACCGCCGAGCGCAGGTCATCGAGCGAATCGACTGCCGCGAACTGCGGCGTGCCGAGACCGATTGCACGGAACAGCTGCTTTTCCGCAAGACGATCCTGGGCAACCGCGAGCGCGGCCGGATTCGGGAACACCGGAGTACGCTCGGCGAGCCATTGCGCGGTATCGGCAGGAACGTTCTCGAAGTCGAACGTGGCCACGTCGATCTTTTCGGCGAACTGTTCGAGCACAGAGAAATCACGCCAGTCCGCACGCATCATCGGCGCGACGTGACCTGCGCAGGCGTCCTCAACATTGTCGACGACGAGGAATCGATGACCGAGCGGCGCTCCGGCCAGTGCGAGCATGCGCGCGAGCTGACCGCCGCCGAGGATTCCGATCGTGGCCACGGTCAATCGACCCGGGGATCACTGTGCGCGAGGACGGTGTCCGTCTGCTCCTGACGGTACGCATCGAGTCGCCGCGCTGCGTCTGTATCGTTCAAGGCCAGAATCGCCACTGCGCACAATGCCGCATTGACCGCACCCGCCCTGCCGATCGCAAAGGTCGCGACCGGAATGCCGGCCGGCATCTGCACGATAGAGAGCAATGAATCCATGCCGTTCAATGCATGCGACTGGACCGGCACGCCGAGCACCGGGATGCGCGTCTTGGCCGCCAGCATGCCGGGCAGATGAGCGGCGCCGCCGGCGCCGGCAATGATCGCGACGACGCCCCTCGCTGCCGCACTGGCCGCGTACTCGAACATCACGTCGGGCGTTCGATGGGCCGAGACCACGCGCACTTCATGGTTGACGCCGAGGCGCTCGAGCATTTCGACGGCGTGGCGCATCGTCTCCCAATCGGATCGGGACCCCATCACCACGCCCACGGTGCACGCGTCTGGCTTGCTTTCGCTCATGGCTCGCTTGCGTCAAAACGCTTATTGTACCTGCAACGCGCGCGCAGTTCGGAGCGTTCGCGATGACACAACCCCGACGGAAACCCTGCACTGATGAACCCGAAGCTGATCGATCTCCTGCGATGTCCGCTGACCTCGCAGCCGCTGCGCCGGGCTCGTCCGGATGAACTCGAGGCAATCAATCGCGCGCTCGCCGACGGCTCCGCATCGACGAACGGCCGCGCCGATTTGCACCCCTCATACTCCGCGGCGCTGGTCACCGTTGACGGCTCGCACGTCTACCCGGTCGTCGACGACATTCCGGTGATGCTGGCCGAGCAGGCGCTGCCGACGGCCCGGATTTCCGACTTCCCGCAAGCAGTTGCATCGCGGATGTGAAGTGCTTCACGTTTGCGCGCGTCCGCGGACTACGACAGTCATCCTGTGGCAAGCGCAGCCGGTGTATCGTGTCTTGCGTGCCAACAGATGCGGCAGACCCCGATGAACACTCCAGAAGACAGGCCCGGCAAGGTCGTTGACCTCAAGCAGCGGCAGAGCGCAACCGGTGGGTCTGGCGATCGTATCGGCGAGCTGCTCAAGCTCGTGCGCGGGGTGGCACTGAAGCGGGTAAACGGGCTGGTCAGCACGTTGTTTGAAAACGTCGACGACGCGCTTTTTCATCTGGCCGAACGCGCCGAGAGCAATGCAGTGCAGGTGCAGTTCTTCGACGGCATGCGCGAGGTGCGCAAGAAGCGGCAACTCGTCGAACGCATGTTCCAGGAGCAGATGTCGAAGATCTTCAGCGACTTCGCCGATGGCAAGCTCAAATCCGTGCGCGCGGAGGTCAATCCGCAAGCAAGTGCCGGACTGTCGCTGGTCGATGATCAGGAGCTCGAAGAGTCCCTTGCGATATCAAGCATGGTGGCGAAGGCCGAAAACCGGCTGTCGCGTCCGCTCTACCAGGTCAATCAGCGGTTGTCCGTCATCAATGGCGGTGCCGCTGTCGAGGATGCGAGCAATCCGATCGGTCCGGCACCGCTGTGCGGCGCGTTCCGCGCGGCCGTGCGTGAGTTCGACCTCAATGTGCAGGTCAAGCTGATCATCTACAAGCTGTTCGACCGCTACGTCATGGCGGGCCTCGAGCCGCTGTATGACGAGGTGAATGTCGAACTCGTGCGTGCCGGCGTGCTGCCGCAAATCCGTCACGAGATGCCCAATGCGAGAGGTGCTGGTCGCTCCGCATCGGCGACACGCGAGGCGGCTCCTGGCGTTGCCACGTCATCACCGGAAGCGGGCGGCTATGCGAACGTGCCAGTGGGCTACGATCCGGCGGCAGCAGAGTTGCAGGCCGAACTGTATGGAACCTTGCGCAACCTGCTCGCAGGTCGGCGCCGCAGCTCTGACTACGCGGAATACAGCAGCGATCCGGGCGAGATTGGCATGGTTGGCGGCGGCATGCACGGCGGGCTCATTCCGAACCTGAGCCCAACCGACCTGTTGAGCGCGCTGACCATCCTGCAGAACCAGACGCTGGCCTCGCAGACGCATGCGAATTCGGTCGCCGATGCGGCTCACGCGGTTCAGCAGATCAAGCAGGAACTGCTCGATCAGGTGCAGAAGCTCGGTGGCGAAACGCACGGGCATCATGTGTCGACGGCCGACGAGGACACGATCGATCTGGTCGGCATGCTGTTCGAGTTCATTCTGCAGGATCGCAACCTGCCGTCCGAGATCCAGGCGCAGGTCGGGCGTCTGCAGATCCCGTACCTCAAGATCGCGATCCTCGACAAGCATCTTTTCGCGCAGAAGTCGCATCCCGCGCGCCGGCTGCTCGACGCGATTGCCGACGCCGGCAAGAGCTGGTCGGCCGAGTCGGACGTCGACAACCGGCTGCTCGAGCGCATCAAGGCGGTCGTGCAAACCGTTCTGTCGGATTTTGATGATGACCTTGCGGTCATCGAACACGAGTATGCGAGCTTCGACCAGTTCGTCCATCAGCACCGGCGCCGCGCCGAGCTGGCCGAGCAGCGTGCGGCGGAGGTCACGCGCGGACGCGAGAAACTGCACGCCGCGCGGCGCAACGCAGCACGTGAAATCCTCGTCCGCATCGGTAACCGCGAGTTGCCCCCGGTGGTGCACAATGTGTTGTCACGTCCATGGGCGAATTACCTCGTCTTGACCGAACTGCGTCATGGCAGCGGGTCGGATGAGTGGAAAAATGCCCTGCGCTTTGCCGACGAGTTCGTCTGGAGCGCCTTGCCGAAGAGCAGCGAATCGGACAAGACCCGATTGCGCGCGTTGCTGCCGCAACTCGAGAAGGCATTGCGTCATGGCCTCGGCACCGTTGCCTACCACGAAGGCGACGTGCGCGTGCTCATGCAGGAACTCTCGCAGTTCTATCAGCGCGTGCTCAATGGCGAATCACTGGAGACCACCACTGCCGAGCAGGTCATCAACGACAACGCCGCGGCAGCGGGTTCAGCCGCCGCCGGACTAACCGAGGGCGTCAGCGCAACCGTGCAAAGTCCGGTCGAGGAAATCGTGCTCAGTGCGGCGTCGACCGAAATGGAGCCGGCTGATGCGGAAGACGATGACGAGTTCCTCGAGTCGGCGCGGCAGATGAAGGTCGGAACGTGGGTCGAGTTCGTCGAGGAAGGTGGCAACCGTGAACGCGCGAAGCTGTCGTGGATCAGCCCGATCAGTTCGAAGTATCTGTTCGTCAACCGGCGCGGACTGAAAGTCTGCGACAAGACGGTCAGCGCCCTGGCGGTCGAACTGCGGCGCGGAACGGCACTCGTGCTCGAGGAAGTGCCGCTGTTCGACCGTGCGCTCGATGCCATCGTCGAGCGCTTGCGCCAGACGCAGTCGCCAGCCGCTGAAAACTCTTCACCGGCTGCCTGAGTGAAGCAGACCCTGCTGAGGAGCAGTGCTTCGGGGCTTGCGGAAGCTGTCGACGAGCCGCCCGGCGTGGTTCACGCGGCAATCGGCGTGCAAGGGCCGGATCGAGACGTCGTTCGACGTGACGTTGCACGCGCGCTCGAGGAGGATATCGGCGGTGGCGATGTCACCGCTGACCTGATCGATATCGAAACCACAGCGACTGCCCGGGTGATCACGCGCGAAAGCGCCAACATTTGCGGGCGCGACTGGTTCGAGCGCTGTTTCCGCAGCCTCGATTCGGACGTTGCCATCGACTGGCAGGTTGGCGAAGGCGAGCGCGCAGGTGCAGGCGACCTGCTCTGCCGGATTTCGGGGAATGCCCGCGCGCTCGTCAGCGGCGAGCGCTGCGCGCTCAATTTCGTGCAGACACTTTCCGCCACGGCAACGGTGACATCGGTGTATGTCGACGCTGTGCGCGGTACGCGCGCGACGATCCTTGATACGCGAAAAACGCTACCGGGGTTGCGTCATGCGCAGAAGTACGCAGTTCGTGTCGGTGGCGGCCGCAATCACCGCATTGGCCTGTTCGATGCCATCCTGATCAAGGAAAACCACATTGTTGCCTGCGGTTCGATCGAAGCGGCGGTGGCTCGCGCGCGCACCCTTCACCCTGGCATCAGCGTCGAGGTAGAGGTGGAGAACTTCAGCGAACTGCGCGAAGCGCTGCGATCGGCAGTCGACCGCGTCATGCTCGACGAATTCGAACTTGACGACCTGGCACGCGCAGTTGCCGAAGTCGATGGGCGCAGTGAGATCGAAGTCTCTGGCGGCGTCAGCCTCGAGCGGGTGCGCGCCGTCGCGGAAACCGGCATCGATTTCATCTCGGTCGGCGCCCTGACGAAGCATGTGCGCGCTGTCGATCTGTCGATGCGGATCGAACTCGTGCGTTGAATCAAACTGCTGCGTCGTTGCCTTGAGCACAACGCCGCGCGGAATGCCGATTCTCAAATGACCCCGAAGTAGCGCAGTGCTCCCATGGCGATTGCAGCAACGACAACTGCTGCAATGACGTAGATCCATAGCGTCGGTGAAGTCGACTGGGCTGGCGCCGATACCGCATCGACGGCCGGTTTCGGCGCCGACGCCGGCTGCACACCCGGCGCGAGCAGCAGGAAGCGCACGGTATCGAGGCGCAGTTCCTCACCAGGCTTGAGCATGCCCGTGTGCACGCGCTTGTCATTGATCCAGGTGCCGTTGGCAGAACCGAGGTCTTCGACCATCACGCCGTCGGCGGTGACCTGAAGTCGCACATGATGGCGAGAAATCTCCTCGGCCTGGATCGGAATATCGCAATCGCTTTGCCGACCAATCGTCATCGATCCGGTCAGCGCGAAATTGCGGCCGAAGGTCGTGCCGGACACACCGCGCAGCATGAACTTCGGAAGCGCCATGCGCACCCGCGTCCGCCCGTCTTCTTCGGTGGGCGCGCGTGACGCTGGCGCCGCCGGCGGGGTCACCGCGCGCTCGACAGCCACGACCCGGCAACCGATCCTGCCGAAAAGCAGAAGGTCCCCCGGCTTGAGCGATTCTTCCTGGGTGATCTGACGACCATTCAGTACGGTCGCCACAGCTTGGTCGCGCACTCGCACGAGACCGTCGCCGTTGCGTATCTCGATTTCACAATGATCGGCCGAGATACCCGGCGCAACGAGCACGATCTGGCAATCACTCGAGGTACCGACCCGGGTGATTCCCTCTCCCAGAGTAACCGCCGTGTGTTCCCCATTCGGGAAGATGAGCTTCATGGTGTCTCCATCGAGATGACGTTGCACAAGGTCAGTTGCCGAGGTCGCGCACGAGCCGGAAGCCCAGTGTATTCGCTGCCACGTCATCGCCGTAGCCGTCTACTTGCGCGACGCTCTCCCTTTCCGCCACCGACATCCAGCTGCGGCCGCGTACTGCGTGCTCACGACAGTTGCTCGTCAACGGCGATCCCTTTCCGCACGCGGCCACCCATTCGCGCACGTTGCCGTCAACGTCGAATATTCCGGACGCGGCAGGAAAGCTTCCGGCAGGTGCGGTGGCAGCGTGTCCATCGTCGCACGATCCGCCTGCACGCGATTCGAATGAACGCTTGAACGACGAATCGGCAAGATTTGCGGTGGCACAACTGGCGGCGGGTTGACGACCGGCGAGTTGCTCCCACTCCGCCGGCGTCGGCAGACGATAGCGATGACCGGATTCACTGCTCAGCCAGGCCGCGAACGCAGCAGCATGCGCGAAGCTGACGCAGACCACAGGGTGCGAATCGTCCTGCACGATATCGGGCGCCTGCCAGGTGCGCTTGCGCGAGGATCGGAACACCGATTCGCGATCACGGCACGACGGATCCTTGCCGGCAAACTGGCGCTGACCGGCGGCACGCCACCAACGCGAGAACTCGCCGCGCGTAGTTTCTCGCCTGGCCACTGCGATGGCCGCGTCAAGCACGATGAGTTCAGGCGCGTTGCCGCCTCCGGACAGCTTGTCGCGAAACACGAACCCGGGCATACCGATACGGTCGACTGCCTGCAGGCCAGCGCGCGCCTTCGCATTCGCCGGATCAAGAGCGAGGACTTTGTCATAGGCTTCCCGCGCTGCCGGCTTGTCCCACTTGCCGGCTGCTGTCTCTGCCTTGGCGAAGAATGCATCGCGCTCGCGAGTTCGCCGCGCATTCGCTGCGGCAATCAACGACGCGCCTTCGGGAACGGTTGATGCCACGTCCTCGAGCTTGTCGAGATAGTCGACAAACTCAGCAACGTTCCCTGCCTCCCATGATTTGTCGGCGAGTTCCTGATAGGCAGCTGCCGTGTCGACGATACCCTGCTTGGCTGCCTTGTCTTTCGGGTCGATGCGCAGGGCGAGACTGAATCGCTCGAAAGCGTTGTTGCGGGCCGGATTGGTGAGTCGCTGACCGGCGAGATCGATGCGGGCGAGACGAATCAGTTCAACAACCGGATCGACGACGGTCGGAACCTTGGCCATATCGATTGGCTCTTCGTCGACGGCAGGCAATGCGTCTATCGGCATCCCGTCGTCAGATGTCTGTTCCGGCAACGGGGACCGCGCCGACGCGTCCTGCACGGGCGCGGCTTGCTCGCGCTCCGTACCTTCGGGAACTGCCGCGCCACCGCTGCCCGCGGACTTCGTTGCTGACAGGGGTGCACGCGTCGGCGCCGGCTCCGTGTCCGACAACATCGCGTAGCCGACCATGACCAGCAGGGCAACACCGATCGACGCGATACCCCACGGGATCCATCGTCTTGACTGCGCCACCGGCTTGCTGGCCGAGATCGACTGCTCGAGGGTTGGGATGGCGCCGATCCGGGTCAGCGTTTCGGCGACCGGCGGAGCCACCTCTTCGCGTCGCATGATGCGCGTCGTTGCGTCTGCGTCGACGACCGCTGGAACCGCCGCGCGCAGGTCGACCGTGCCGAGTGCGGCCACAAACTCGTCGGCGTCCTGATAGCGATCTGCCGGATCTTTCGCCAGTGCCTTGTCGATCAGCGGTTGCCAGCGTGCCTGGGCAGCCGGCAACTGCGGAACGGGCTCGAATACATGCGCATAGGAAACCGCAAAGCCATCTGCGCCTTCGTAGGGCGGTTTCCCGGTGAGACCGAACCACATCAGAACGCCGAGGCCGTAAAGATCGGAACGCGCATCGACTTCGCCACCGCGCGCCTGCTCGGGACTCATGTAGTGGCTGGTGCCGATCGAGATACCGGCGCTCGTGATGCGCGCCGCCTGACTGATAGCCCGGGCGATGCCGAAGTCGGTGAGCAGCGGCGTGTCGTTGATGTCGAACAGGATATTCCCGGGGGCGACGTCACGATGCACGTAACCGCGTTGATGCGCGTAACCCAGCGCATTGGCAACGCCCTCGAGCACGCGAACGAGGTCCTTCTCGCTGATGCCGGCGGCGACCCGATGCGCGAAGTCGCCACCAGGCAGGTACTGCATCGAGAAATAATTGAGATGTGACTGGGTGACGCCGACATCGAAGACCTGCACGATGTTCGGATGCGCGAGTGAAGCGAGCATGCGCGCTTCCTGCAGGAAGCGCTTCGAGAATGTCGGATCGGCAGCAAGGCCGAGAGCCATGACCTTCAGCGCCACGTCGCGCTCGAGCGAGGTCTGCAGGGCGAGATAGACACTCGCCATGCCGCCCGAACCGATTTCTCGGCGGATCAGATAGCCCGGAATCTCGATTGCCGTCACCACAACTCTCCCACCATCCGGCGCGATTGTATCCAATCGTGACACCAGAACCCTGACTGGCGCGATTCGACGCAGCAAACACTCAGCGCGCGCCGCGTCCTTGTTTGCGCAGCGATCATTCCTCACACTGGGAGGATGTTTGGAACCTTGTCAATCCTGCTGCTGGTCGGCATCGCAGTGGCCCTCTGGATGGCAGCGCTCGGCGCCAACGAACTCGCGCGCGCGCATTGCCGGAAGCTGTGCAGCGACGCGCAATTGCAACTGCTCGACGAAACGGTGGCGTTGCAGAAGCTTTCGCTGACCAAGGTTGTCGGTGGCTACGCGATTCGCAGACGCTACACGTTCGAAATCAGCGCCGATGGCACCGATCGCCATGCGGGATCGATAACCTTCGTCGGCAAGCGGCGGCAGAACTATCTGTTGCCATTGCTTGACGCAACCTCGTCTCCGGTGGCGGCGCGCATTACTTCTACTTGACCACGCGCAGACGCGGGCGCTTCGGCTCGTCCTCTGCAACCGGCGGTGGCGCATCGGGTGGCGTTTCATTCTCGGCGGGGAACATCATTCCCTGCCCGTTTTCCTGCGCGTAGATCGCCAGCACGCCGGCAACCGGCACCTCGATGTCATGGCTGACGCCGCTGAAGCGCGCCAGAAATGTCACCTGATCGCGACCGATGACGAGATTGGCGACCGCCCGCGGAGCGATGCTGAGCACTACCCGACCGTCCTTTATCGCCCCCTTCGGCACCCGCACGCCCGGCGCCATCGCGTCCACCAGCAGGTAAGGGGTCAGATCGTTGTCGTTGATCCAGTCGAACATCGCCTGCAGGAGATACGGCCTGTTCGAACTCATGGCACTCGTTGACACCGCGATTTCCTCAATGACGCAGGTTGCGCTCTTCTGCCGTCAGGCTGCGGGCGAAACCCTGGCTTCTGAATATCCGCTCGCCGTAGTCGACGATCGGCTGTGCGTCACGCGGCAACTGGAGCCCGAGCGACTCGAACCGCCAGATCAGCGGTGCCAACGCGCAATCAGCGAGGCTCATTTCCGGACTCAGAAAAAATTTCGAGGCGCGGAACGCCGGAGCATTCCTGACCAGTTCGTCGCGCAGGGTTCTGCGCGCAAGCTCGGCAGGTCTCCCCCCCGATTCGATCTGATCAACCAGGGTCAGCCAGTCGTTTTCGAGTCGGACCACAGCAAGACGCAGACGCGCGCGTGACATCGGATCCACCGGCATGAGCGGCGGGTGCGGATAGCGTTCGTCGAGGTACTCGCAGATCACATTGGTGTCATAAAGCACCAGATCGCGATCGACCAGAGTCGGCACGGAGTTGTACGGATTGAGCTCGATCAGGTCATCAGGCGGATCATCGAGATCCACTGAAACCAGATCGTAGCTGACGCCTTTGGCGGCCAGCACGAGTCGAACCCGATGGCAATGCAGGCAATCTTTTGTCGAAAACAGCGTCAGAACCGCGCGCGAGCGTTGACTCAAGGCCATGTCGGAACACCTCCCCCGTGGCGGGCTTTCGTCCCGCTGACCGCGGAAGTCGGGCTGAATCCCGACTTTTCCCTACCGCTTCCGCACTTTACTACGCTGTGACAGAGCCGCATAGGCGCGCGGCGTTGTGCTGCAGCGCGACATGGCCGGGGGACAACGTTGGCCGGACCGCCGATGCGGTCTTCAATGCACGTCTTTCCAGTATTCCTGCTTGAGGAACCAGGCGAGCACGGTGAAGCCGGCGAGGAACAGGAGCACCCAGATTCCGACCGCCTTGCGTTGCAATGCGGCAGGCTCGGCCGCGTACTGCAGGAAGTTGGTGATGTCCGTCGCGACCTGGTCAAACTGCGCGGGCGTCAATGTGCCAGCCTGATGCATTTCGAAACTTTCGAATGCGCCATGCGCCTCACCGTTCTCGCCGGGCTTGAACTTCGCGGTCTGGATGCCCTGCAATTCCCACAAGGGATTGGGCATCGATGCGTTCGGGAACGCCGTATTGTTCCAGCCGATAGGGCGCGTCGGATCGAGGTAAAACGACTTCAGGTAGGTGTAGATGTAATCGACCCCGCGGGCGCGCGCCATCAGCGAAAGATCGGGCGGCGCGGCGCCGAACCATGCCTGGCCATCTTTCGTGTTCATCGACGCCGGAATCTGCTCACCGAAGTTGGCGCCGGTGAAGTTCAGGTTGTTCATCACCTGATCCTCGGTCAAGCCGAGATCTTCCGAGATGCGCGAATAGCGCATCAATTTCAGCGAGTGACAGCCCGAGCAGTAGTTCATGAACAGCTTTGCGCCGCTCTGCAAGGAACCACGGTCCGACAGACTCGCATTCGCCGTCTGCAGATCGCCACCGCCGGCAGCCATGGCCGGGGGGCCCGCAACGGCGAAAACCAGCAGGACTCCGGCGGCAACCCGGCAAAAGGATTGAAGCACGCGATTAGTCATGGGTGGTCACCCGCTCAGGAACCGGCTTGGTCTTCTCGAGACCGAAATAGGTGTACGCCCAGAGGAATGCGAAGTACCCGAAATAAAGTGCAGTCAGCACGCGTCCGATGATCGTCTCGGTCGGATCGGTACCCGGTCCGCCACCGATCTTGCCGAGCCAGACGAACGAGATCGCCAGCACGAACAGCGCCACGCGATAGCCCGTGCCGCGATAGCGCCACGACTTGACCTTGCCGCGATCAAGCCACGGCAGGAAGAACAGGATCGCGATCGCACCGAACATCACGATCACGCCGGAGAGCTTGTCCGGAATGACGCGCAACATCGCGTAGAACGGCGTGTAGTACCAGGTGGGCTTGATGTGCAACGGGGTGACCAGACGGTTGGCTTCGACGAAGTTGTCGTGTTCCAGGAACAAGCCTCCGAAGGTCGGCTCGAAGAACAGGATGAACGCGCAGATGATCAGGAAGCAGCCGGTGTAGAACAGGTCCTTGACCGTAAGGTAGGGATGGAACGGGATGCCGTCCGCCGGCGCCGTGGCTGACCAGCGGTTGCCCTTCGGCCCCTTCTTGATTTCCACACCATCCGGGTTGTTCGATCCGACCTCGTGCAGCGCGAAGATGTGCAACACCACGAGCAGCAGCAGGACCAGCGGGAGCGCAATGACGTGCAGCGCGAAGAAGCGATTCAGGGTGGCGTCGGACGGCAGGTAGTCACCCATGATCCATTCGGTCAGCGCACCGCCGATGTAGGGCACCGCGCCGAACAGCGAGATGATCACCTTGGCGCCCCAGAACGACATCTGGCCCCAAGGCAGCACATAGCCGAGGAACGCCTCGGCCATGAGCACGAGGTAGATCAGCATGCCGAGCACCCAGACCAGTTCGCGCGGCTTCTTGTACGAGCCATACATGATGCCGCGGAACATGTGGATGTAGACAACCACGAAGAACGCCGATGCGCCGGTCGAATGCATGTAGCGGATCAGCCAGCCCCAGTCGACATCGCGCATGATGTACTCGACCGAAGCGAACGCTTCCGCGGCACTCGGCTTGTAGTACATCGTGAGGAAAATGCCGGTGACGATCTGGTTGATCAGTACAACCATCGACAACACGCCGAAGATGTACCAGATGTTGAAATTCTTCGGTGCGTAGTACTCGGACAGGTGCTTGCGATAGAACGGCACGAACGACGGCGCGCGGTCGTTGAACCAGCCCTGCAGATCGGTGGCAGCCTGGGAGATGCGATTGCCCATCACGCGGCCCCCTCGGCATTGACGCCGATCATGATGTGACCGTCATCGATGAAGTTGTACGGCGGCACGACCAGATTGGTCGGCGCGGGCACACCGTCGTAGACGCGACCGGCCATGTCGAAACGCGACTTGTGGCACGGGCAGAAGAAGCCCCCCTGCCACTCAGCGTCAAACGGTTCGGGCTTCAGTTCCGCGTAGAGTTTTGGTGCGCACCCGAGGTGCGTGCAAAGACCAACAAGCACGAGGATCTCCGGCTTCAGCGATCTGTATTCGTTCTGCGCGAAGCCGGGTTGCTGGTCGACGACCAGCGACTTCGGGTCGCGCAGGCGCCCATCGTGCCCGGCCAGCGCATCAAGCTGGGCCTGGGTCCGACGAATGATCCAGATCGGCTGGCCGCGCCACTCGAAGGTCACCATCTGACCCTCTTCGAGCTTGCTGATGTCCGCCTGCACCGGCGCGCCGGCGGTCTGCGCGCGCGCACTCGGCTGCCAGGACTTGATGAAAGGTACTGCCGCTAAGACAAGTCCGACACCGCCGACGACTGCTGTCGATGCGGTGAGGAACCTGCGGCGGCCGTTGTCGACGCCATCAATTGCCATCCGGCACTCCACGAGAGCTTGCGTTGCTGAAGGAATGCGGCCCTTTGGGCTGGCCCGCAAAATCGTGGTAGTTTAATCCAAGCGCTCCAGACCGCACAATCAAGCACAGCGCGGCATGATGTCCTTTGGGCGCTCGCACCGCCACTTTCGATCGCCCGCCATGTCACCGCACGCACGCCGCAACCTCGCCTTCGTCGCCCGCTTCGTCGTTATCGGGCTGGCACTCGCGTTCGTGGTCAATATGCTCAGCCCTGCGCTGGTGGATCGCGTGCGTGGCACGGCGGTGCGTTCGTTGGCGATTGCAGATGACAACGTCAACGCTTCGATGCCTGGCATGCACGGGCCGGTGTCGTATGCCGACGCCGTCAACCGCGCAGCGCCGGCCGTGGTCAACATCTACGCCAACAAGATCACCACGGTGCGCCAATTCCGCATCGTGCCCGATCCGCTGACGCAGCGCCTGTTCGGCGCGATTGCCGCTGGCCCGGCCTACAAGAAGCGTGAACAGAGCCTCGGCTCCGGTGTGGTGTTCAGTGAAGACGGATATGTGCTGACCAACAATCACGTCATCAACGGTGCCGACGACATCCAGGTGTTGCTGTTCGACGGACGAGTGGCGCAGGCTCGCGTGATCGGCTCGGACCAGGAAACCGATCTGGCAGTTCTGAAGATCGATGCCAAGGATCTGCCCACCATTGCTCTCACCGATCGAGGCACCGTGAATGTCGGTGACGTCGTGCTTGCCATCGGCAACCCGTTCGGCATCGGCAAGACCGTGACGATGGGCATCGTCAGTGGTACCAACCGGCAACTGCGACTGTCGGTCTACGAGGATTTCATCCAGACCGATGCCGCCATCAATTCGGGCAACTCCGGTGGTGCACTCGTCAATGCGCTCGGCGAACTGGTCGGCATCAATACGGCCGTGTACCGCAACGCGTCGGGAGACGGCCGCACGAGTACGATGCAGAGCGCGGAAGGGATCGGATTCGCCATCCCGGTTGCTACCGCGAAGGCCGTGCTCGACCAGATCATCCAGCATGGCGCGGTGATTCGCGGCTCGCTTGGCATCGAATACGCCGACACCTCACTGCTGGCGCCGGCCACCAGTGGGAACCAGCCCGGCGCATTGGTCGTCGCGGTCGAATCGGGCGGCGCTGCGTCGGTCGCCGGCCTGCAGCCTGGCGACATCCTGCTCAAGCTCGACGGTGAGGAAATCGCCGACCAGACGGATCTGCGCAACCACGAGGCCGCGATCACTCCGGGCACGCGCGTACGGCTAGAGGGCATGCGCGATGGCGTCGCCTTCGCCGTCGACGTCACCGTCGCCCAGCGTCGTCAACGCGCGACCGCGGGCATCTGATCGGGGGTTCGCCGGGAGCGCGCTATTGCGCTTTTCGGTAGCGATCGCGCAAGGTCGCGACACGCTCGACATACACCTGGGTTTCGGCAAACGGCGGCACAGTGTTGCCATAACGCTGCACGGCACCAGGTCCGGCGTTGTAGGCCGCGGTGGCGAGTCGTTCGTCGCCATTGAACGTCCTCAGCATCTGCGCAAGATACCTTGCACCGCCGCCGATGTTCTCGGCAGCGTTGAAGGCGTCGACCACGCCGAGATCCCCGGCCGTTCCCGGCATCAGTTGCATCAGACCTTGCGCCCCCTTGTTCGACAGCGCCATCGGATTGAACGCCGACTCTGCATGCATGACTGCGCGCAACAGTGACGCGTCAACACCATGTTCACGTGCGGCCGTCGAGACCTCTTCGCGAAACGACTCCAGATTGAGCCGCGTGCTCGAAAAATCGATCTTCGAATTCACGTCACACGCGATGCACGTGGCAATGTAGCTGAACAGCATCGCGAACTTGCCGTTGGAGGGGCGCACGTTGGTGTATTCGGTCACGCCGTTGCTGCGATCGACGCGATACACCGCGCCGCGCATCACGCGTGGAGCCGCCTTCGACGTCGTCGCACTGGTCATCACGGTCGACCCGCGCTCCGGCGCCGCGGCAGGCGCGTCGGTCGGTGCCGGCACGGAGGTGAGCATCGTTGCCGTCGAGGTCACCGACGAGGACTGCGCCCGGACGTCGACCGCCTCGCGATAGTCGTAGGGACGCTTCGCCTGGGCGCTTTCCGGGGCCGGCTTGGTCGACGCGTAGTTCGCCACTGCCTTGCACGCCGTGAACGAATCTTTCCGGTTGGTGTACGCCGTCGTGCCTCCCGGCCCCTCGCACTTGTACAACGTGTCGGCGGACGCGACGCCGGGCATCAGCAATGCAATTGCGAAGAACGCAATGGGCAGGAATTGTCGGACAGGCTCAATCATCGGTTCATTCGACCGCAGGTCGCTGAAAAGTTTCACGCAGCACCGCACCGGCACAACTGTGCAAAGGTTTGCTGGCGCCTTGCCGCCGGCATGCGTAAACTACTGGGTTCGCTCACAATTCTCCACTCCCATGGCCGGCAAGCTGTACATCAAGACGCACGGGTGCCAGATGAATGCGTACGACTCGGCGAAGATGGCCGACGTGCTGCACGCTGCCCACGGGCTTGAACTCACCGAAGACGAGACCGAGGCGGACGTCATTCTCGTCAACACGTGTTCGATCCGCGAGAAGGCGCAGGAGAAGGTATTCAGCCAACTCGGGCGCTGGCGAAAGCTCAAGCAGGCCAATGCGGCGCTGGTGATCGGCGTCGGCGGCTGTGTGGCCAGCCAGGAAGGCGCAGCAATCGTCGAGCGCGCGCCGCATGTCGATCTCGTGTTCGGCCCACAGACATTGCACCGCTTGCCCGAGATGATTGCCGCTCGGCGTGCGAGTGGTCTGGCGCAGGTCGATGTCAGCTTTCCCGAAATCGAGAAGTTCGACCGCATGCCGGAACCGCGTGCCGACGGACCAACGGCATTTGTCTCGATCATGGAAGGCTGTTCGAAATACTGCACGTACTGTGTGGTTCCATATACGCGTGGCGAGGAAATCAGTCGGCCATTCGACGACGTGATCGCCGAGGTAGCCACGCTCGCCGAACAGGGCGTGCGGGAAGTCACCCTGCTCGGGCAGAACGTGAATGCCTATCGTGGACCGATGTTCGATGGACAGGTTGCGGATCTCGGTTTGCTGATCCATGCCGTCGCCGAAATCGAAGGCATCGGTCGAATCCGCTTCACCACGTCGCACCCGATGGAGTTCGGAGATTCGCTCATCGAGGCGTTCGCCAACGTGCCGAAGCTGGCCAACTTCCTGCATCTGCCGGTGCAGTCCGGCTCGGACCGCATTCTTTCCGCGATGAAGCGTGGCTACACCACGCTCGAGTTCAAGCAGCGGATCCGCAAGCTGCGAGCGGTTCGACCCGACATCTGCATTTCGTCGGATTTCATTGTCGGCTTTCCGGGCGAAAGCGACAGCGATTTCGACAAGACCCTGCAGTTGATCGCCGATGTCGGCATTGACCAGAGCTTCAGTTTCATCTTTTCCGCGAGACCCGGGACGCCCGCGGCGACGCTCGCCGATGACACCCCACTGGCGGTCAAGCAGGAGCGACTGGCGCGTCTCCAGGATCTCCTCAACACCCACGCCAACCGCATCAACGATGCGATGATTGGTTCGCTGCAGCGCGTTCTGGTCGAGGGCGCGAGCCGCAGGGACGCATCGGAACTGACCGGTCGAACCGAGAACATGCGCTCGGTCAACTTCGCCGGCCACGCGCGACTGATCGGCAGCTTTGTCGACGTCGTCATCACCGATGCGATGCGCAACTCGTTGCGTGGCCGCGTGCTCACGGAAAGCGAGCGCGAGGCAGCCTGAGCGACGCTGCGACTGACCGATGTCTCGCAGCCGCGCACACGGCGACGATCACGTTCAAAGCAACATGGGTCAGCGCCGAGCCGACGGCATCAATTCGCTGCAGCGAGGCCACCGCGCTTGCGCACGATCAGCATCGCCAGTTCGAGTGACTGCTCGTAATTCAGACGCGGATCGACCGTCGATCGGTAAGCCCGATTGAGATCGATTTCGGTGAGATCACGCGCGCCGCCCATGCATTCGGTGACGTTCTCGCCGGTGAGTTCGAGGTGTACGCCGCCAAGCCGCGTGCCGGCCGCCGCATGGATATCGAAGGCCTGGTCCAGTTCTCCGCGGATATTCTCGAATCGACGCGTCTTGACGCCGCTGCCGAGCGATTCCGTGTTGCCGTGCATCGGGTCGCAGCACCACAGCACCGTACGACCGCTGGCCTTGACCGCGGTGAGCAATGGCGGCAATGCGTCGGCGATGTGTCGGGCACCCATGCGATGGATCAGCGTCAGTCTGCCTGGCTCGTTGTCGGGATCAAGCACGTCGATCAGTCGCAACAGCGATTCCGCATTGGTCGACGTGCCGACCTTGACGCCGATCGGATTGCGGATGCCGCGGCAATACTCCACATGTGCGCCGGCGATGTCGGATGTGCGCATGCCGATCCACGGGAAGTGCGTGGACATGTTGAACCAGCCCCACTGCCTCGGCACCTGGCGCGTCAGTGCTTCTTCGTAGTGCAGCACCAGCGCCTCGTGCGAGGTGTGGAAATCAACACGCTGGAAGTCGCCGACCGGTCGGCCCGCCAGCGTTTCCATGAAGCGCAACGAGTCGCCAATCGATTGCACCATCTGTCGATACTCGACATGAAGCTTGGCATGCTCGACCCAGGCCAGGTCCCAGTATTCCGGATGATGCAAGTCGGCGAAGCCGCCATCGATCAGGGCACGCACGAAATTCATTGTCATCGCCGAGCGCGCGTGCCCGCGAATCAGCCGATTGGGGTCGGGTCGGCGCGCCTCTTCGGTGAACTCCGGCGCGTTGACGATATCGCCGCGATAGCACGGCAAGGTAACGCCATCGCGCGTTTCCGTGTCGGCCGAACGAGGTTTCGCGTACTGCCCTGCAAATCGACCGACACGCACGATCGGCAACTTGAGCCCGTGGGTCAGCACGAGGCTCATCTGCAACATGACCTTGAGCCGGTTCGAGATCAGTGGCGATGAGCAGTCGGCGAAACTTTCCGCACAGTCGCCGCCCTGCAGCATGAATCGGCGGCCCTCGGCCGCATCGGCGAGCATGCCTTTGAGCGCGAGGATCTCCCACGACGTCACCAGCGGCGGCAGATCGCGCAGCTGCACGAGCGCGCGCTCCAGTTCGGCGGCGTCGCCATACGGCGGCTGCTGCACCGCAGGATGCGAGCGCCACGACTGCGGCGACCAGTCCCTGGCGAGGTTCACGGGTGCGATGGTACGTTCACGCTGCATGGTCTGCGGGTTCTGCTGCATTGCGGAATACGATCATGACATACCCGCCCGATGCTGAAAATCAGCGCATGCGGCGGAATCCCGCCACCAGCGCGACAATCGCGAGCAGCACGAACCAGGCGAATGTCCAGGTCGGCATTGAAAGGCCGAGGAACGTCCAGTCGATCACGCCGCAATCCTGATCGCGGATGAAAATCGTGCGCAGGAACTGGAGCGCTTCGTAGTTCTGCAGCGCGTATTCGAATGACGGGGCACAGCCGTCGAGTTGTTCGGGTGGCAACTGCTGCAGGTAGATGTGTCGACCCGCCACGTACGCGCCGCCCGCAGACGACAGTGCTGTCAACACGCCGTAGATGCGCCGGCCAGTGGTACCCGGATTGTGAACGGCGGCAATCAAGGCGATCGCACCGACCAGACAGAAGAACACCCGCTGCACCATGCACAGCATGCATGGCAGGTAGCCCTGCACATACTGCGCGTACAGCGCGTAGCCCATCAACAGCGTACATGCCACGGCGATGGCAAGAAAAACGAACCTCGGTGTGATGGCGGTACTGGTCATTGGCAAGCGTCCTTTGAATGTCAGCAACGCTGACCCGAATTGGTCCCGCAGGTTCCCGCAGCCGGCAAGTCCCGCCGTTCAACACGCACGTCTGACGTTCGCTGCGAATCGCGTCATCAATGCCATGTCCGTGTCAAAGGAACGGCATGCCATGCATGACGCCATGGAACAACCATGTGCCTGCGGCCAGCCAAAGTATAAACGTGGCCCACTCCGCGCGGCGATCGATCGGCACGCGAAATGCCAGCCACAAGGCGACAGGAATCAGTGCATAGCGTGTATCGATGAGCCAGGACGAAGCAAGCAACACCAGGCTGATCGGGTAGATCCATACCGCCTTCGGCGGCATCAGACCGAGACTCGCAAGACCGCACGCCGCCAATGCAGCAACGAGACAGATGACGACCTTGATCGGCAGATGCGCATTCGAGGCCTGCAGGATGTGGTTTCGCCAGCTCCATCTGGGATCGATCAGGTTGTAGGGATGATCCACTTCGAAGCCGATGAGGAAAATACCGAACAGCAGCAGCGGCAGCAGGGCCATCCACGGTGCCGAACGACACTTCGCGGTCAGTCGCTGCAATCCCTGCACAGCATGGAACGGTAGCAGGATACCGGCCAGGAGAAGGGTGAAGACGATGTTGCCCAAGCCGATTCGCAGGTCGGGATGCGCAGAAGCCTGCGCGGTCGACAGCGAGATCGAACCGTTCCACAACCAGAACACGCAAAAAGCGGCCGCGCACGCGACGTAAGGCCAGCCCTCGCGCACAAGCCTGCGCAGGCCCACTTTCCCGTCTTGAAAACGTGGCGGCACCGGCAGCAACGCCAGCGGCAGCAGCAGGCCAAGCCAGACGACGTTGTTCTGACGCACGAGCATCGCAAGAAGAATCAGAGCGGCGGCAACAATATGCCGTCTCGACATCGTCGCTGTGACTGCGCCAATCACGAGGGCAAGTGACAGCACATCGGTGTAGGCGAGAAAGAAGAACGGAAACAGGATCGGCAACGCAGCGAACTGGAGTGTCGCAATCCCGTCAGTCGCGCCCGTCGAGGTCGCTCGAAATCGATGAAAGGCGAAAACGGCAAGTATCCCGAACCCGACGTTGACGAGCCGCGCGGCACCCAGGGATTCGGCATTGAACGCTCGCAGCACGCCCGCGACGAGCAGGTGAAAACCCGGAATGGTGGTCAGATGATCCCGATCGACCGTGAAATCAGCCGAGAGGAAACGCTGGATCTGCGCGAAGTGAACCAGCTCATCGCCGACCATGGGCCCGGCAAATGCGAGCAAGCCGGACGTGATCGCAGCGATCGCCAGCAACACCGCGGCGAGCACCATACTGAATGCAGAAGGTGATGGCGATGCGTTCATGCCGCCCCCCTGAATGCGAAAAACCCCGCAGAACGGGGTTTTTCAGAGCATGTCGCGCGGTACGGCCTCAGTCTTCGACCGCTGCCGTCGCCGTCGCCGGGCGGTCGAGAAGCTCGACATAGGCCATCGGCGCGTTGTCACCCACGCGGAATCCGCACTTCAGGATACGCAGGTAACCGCCCTTGCGTTCACGGAAACGTGGACCTAGCTCGACGAACAGCTTGCCAACGGCCTGCTTGTCACGCAGACGAGCAAACGCCAGGCGACGATTGGCCACCCCATCCGTCTTCGCCAGCGTGATCAATGGTTCAGCCACGCGACGCAGTTCCTTTGCCTTCGGCAACGTCGTGCGGATCAGCTCGTGCTTGAACAACGACGCCGCCATGTTCTTGAACATCGCTTCGCGATGGCTGCTGGTGCGATTGAGTTTGCGGCCCGACTTCTGATGACGCATGGCAGATTCCTTGATGACCTGATTGTTATGGTGACCCGCACCGAAGTCCGGGTCCCGCGGTTTCCCGCTGTTATTGGGGTCTGATTGACTCGGACCCTCTGCTGAAGCGATAGCCCCGCAGGGCTACTGGCGGCCCCGGCACGCGTCAGCAAAGGCGCGGCCAGACCATTGCAGCGATCAAGATCGATCGCTAAAAACCATCCATCAACCGAGTTGCATACCGTGCGCAATTCCCGGCGGCGGCCATGACTCGAGTTTCATGCCGAGCGAGAGTCCGCGCTGTCCGAGCACATCCTTGATTTCGGTCAGCGACTTCTTGCCGAGATTCGGCGTCTTCAGCAGCTCGACCTCGGTCTTCTGCACGAGATCACCAATGTAGTAGATGCTCTCGGCCTTGAGGCAATTGGCCGAACGCACCGTCAGTTCGAGATCGTCGATCGGTCGCAGCAGGACCGGGTCCACGCCACTCTTGTCTGCGGTCGAGCTCTCGCTCTCCCGGCGTGTAAAGTCACCAAAGATCGAAATCTGGTCCTGCAGGATCTCGGCGGCCTTGCGCACGGCTTCTTCAGCATCAATCGCACCATTGGTGTCGATCTCGAGAACCAGCTTGTCGAGATCGGTGCGCTGTTCGAGACGCGCGCTGTCGACCTGGTAGGAAACACGACGCACCGGGCAAAACGAGGCGTCGAGCTGCAAACGGCCGATCGGGCGTGCCTCCTCGTCCGGAAGGCGGCGCGACACGGCAGGCTGGTAGCCCACGCCACGGACAACCTTCAGGCGCATGTTGAGTGACACGTCCTTCGTCAAGTGACAGATCACATGGTCGGGATTGATGATCTCGACGGAATGATCCACCTTGATGTCGCCGGCCGTGACTACGCCGCGACCCTTCTTGCTGAGGGTCAGCGTGGTCTCATCGTGGCCGTGCATGCGGATCGCGACGTCCTTGATGTTGAGCAGGACTTCGATCACGTCCTCCTGCAGACCCTCGAGCGTCGTGTACTCGTGCAGCACGTTGTCGATTTCCACTTCGACGATTGCGCAGCCCGGAATGGAAGAAAGCAGCACGCGACGAAGCGCATTGCCGAGCGTGTGACCAAAACCGCGTTCCATCGGCTCAACCACGACTTTCGCGTGGTTCATACCGATGCGCTCTACCTGAATGCCGCGCGGACGCAGCACATTGGTGGACGATCCTGCCATGAACAGGCACTCCAAAAAGATGACGAAAAATTACTTCGAGTAGAGCTCGATGATCAGGCTCTCATTGATATCCGAGGGCAGATCGGAGCGCTCCGGGAGTGCCTTGATGACGCCGCTGAATTTCTTCGCGTCAACTTCAACCCACTGCGGCACCAGATCCATCTCCTGGGACACATTGACTGACTCCTGCACGCGCAGCTGGCTGCGCGCTCGCTCGGTCAGCGCAACCTCGTCGCCAGGCTTGACCTGGTAGGACGGCAAGTTGACACGCTTGGCGTTGACGCTCACAGCGCCATGCGAAACGAGCTGACGAGCCTGGGCACGCGTGACCGCGAAACCCATGCGATAGATGATGTTGTCGAGGCGCGACTCGAGGGCGCGCAACAGGTTTTCACCCGTATTGCCCTTCTGGTTCGAGGCCTTCTCGTAGTACTTGTGAAACTGACGCTCAAGCAAACCATAAATGCGCTTGACCTTCTGCTTTTCGCGCAGCTGCACGCCGTAGTCGGAAAGACGTCCCTTGCGGGCCGCTCCGTGCTGTCCTGGCTTCTGTTCGAGCTTGCACTTGGAATCGAGCGCACGGGCGGGGCTCTTGAGGCTGAGATCAGCGCCTTCGCGACGCGCCAGCTTGCAGGTAGGTCCGATATAACGAGCCATGGGTAAATTCTCTTTCTCGGATAATCCGGCCACGCCGGGCCGGTTGCTGATACTCGCGATCAGGGACGATCGCAGGAAATCAAACGCGGCGCTTTTTCGGCGGACGGCAGCCGTTATGCGGAATCGGCGTCACATCGATGATGTTGGTCACCTTGAAGCCGACATTGTTGAGCGAACGAACGGCGGACTCACGCCCGGGGCCTGGGCCCTTGATGCGAACCTCGATCGTCTTGACTCCGTACTCGGCAGCGGCACGCGCGGCCTTCTCGGCTGCAACCTGAGCTGCAAACGGCGTCGACTTTCGCGAACCACGGAACCCTGCACCGCCCGAGGTTGCCCACGACAGCGCATTACCCTGACGATCGGTGATGGTGACGACGGTGTTGTTGAACGATGCCTGCACATGGCAGATGGCATCGGTCACGACACGCTTGATCTTCTTCTTCGGCTTGGCTACCGGCTTGTTCATGATGCGCTTCCGGGCTGATTATTTCTTGATCGCACGGCGCGGACCCTTGCGGGTGCGAGCATTGGTGCGCGTACGCTGGCCACGCAGCGGAAGACCGCGACGATGGCGCAGGCCGCGATAGCAACCGAGATCGATCAACCGCTTGATGGCGATGCCGACTTCACGGCGCAGATCGCCTTCGACGGTGTACTTTGCCACTTCGTGGCGAATCTTCTCGACCTCGGCCTCGGTCAAATCCTTGATCTTGGTCGACGGCGTGACGCCCGCACTGACACAGACCTTTTTTGACCGCGAACGGCCAATGCCGAAAATGCTTTGCAGTCCGACCCACGCGTGTTTCTGGACCGGCAGATTTACACCCGCAATGCGCGCCATGTTTGAATGTCTCCGAAAGCAATAAATGCGCAGTGAACTTCGTATTCTATCTGGAACCGTGGGGTTACGTAAACCCCGCGACTCCATCTGCTCGTGCCAGCCGCCACCGCGGCAAGGACTGGCTCGTCAGGGGTAGTGTCAGCGACCCTTGAGGTTCGCTTTCTTGAGCAGACTCTCGTACTGGTGCGACACGAGATGCGCCTGGATCTGCGCGGTGAAATCCATCACGACCACGACCACAATCAGCAGCGACGTGCCACCAAAGTAGAACGGCACGTTCCAGGCATTGCGCAACAGGTCGGGTACCAGGCACACCGCAACCAGATAGATCGCACCGATGCCGGTCAGGCGCGTCATCACGCCGTCGATGTAGTCGGCCGTAGCCTTGCCAGGCCGGATTCCCGGAATAAGGGCTCCCGAACGCTTGAGGTTGTCAGCCGTCTCCTGCGAATTGAACACAAGAGCCGTGTAGAAGAACGCGAACGTGATGATCATCAATGCAAATATGATCATGTGCAGCGCTTCACCCGGCCCGAGTGCGGCAGTTAGGTTCTGCAGCCAGCGGATCTCGTTGCTGTTGTTGAACCACGCGGCTGCGGTGGCCGGAAACATGATGAGGCTAGAAGCAAAGATCGGCGGAATGACGCCCGCCATGTTGATCTTCAGCGGCAGATGCGAGCTCTGGTTCATGTATGCCTTGCCAGCGCCACCCTGACGTCTCGCATAGTTGACGGTGATACGACGCTGGCCACGTTCGACGAACACCACGAAGGCCGTTACCAGCAGCACCGCGGCAAGCACCAGAACGAGTTTGATCGGATGCAACTCACCGCTGTTGGCCATTCCGAGCGTATATACGACGGCACTCGGCAAGCCGGCCACGATACCGGCAAAGATGATCAAGGAGATGCCGTTGCCAATGCCACGCTCGGTAATCTGCTCGCCGAGCCACATCAGGAACAGCGTACCCGCGGTCAGTCCGACCACGGTTCCAAAAACGAATGCCGGCCCTGGGGCGTAGACAACGCCGGCCTGCGTCTGCAGCATCGTGCCAACGCCAAACGACTGGAACGCGGCCAGACCAACGGTGCCCCACCGCGTGTACATCGTCAGCTTGCGACGTCCAGACTCGCCCTCCTTCTTCAGCGCTTGCCAGGCCGGAATCACCGAACTGAACAGCTGCACGACGATGGAGGCCGAGATGTAGGGGATGACGCCGAGCGCGAACAGCGAAAACCGACTCAGCGCGCCACCCGAGAACATGTTGAACATGTCGATCAGGCCGCCGCTTTGTTCGACCAGGCGTCCCATCGCTTCCGGATCGACACCGGGGACCGGGATGAACGAGCCGAAACGGAACACGATCAGCGCGCCCATGACGAACAACAGGCGCTGCTTGAGCTCGGTCAGTTTGCCGAGCGAGGCGAGACCCTTGGACTGCGATGCTGCCACCGATTACTCCACGCTTCCGCCGGCGGCTTCGATCGCCGCACGAGCACCCGCCGTCACTGCCACGCCGCGCAAGGTGACTGCCCGCGTCAGTTCACCCTTCTTGACGATCTTCGCGCGGACTGCACGATTCTCGACCAGACCGGCCGCCATCAGCACGGCGAAGTCGATCACCTCGGCCTCGAGCGCGCCGAGCTTGTACAACAGCACTTCGGAAACCTCGTGGGCCTTTTTCGATCGGAAACCGACCTTCGGCAAACGGCGCTGCAAGGGCATCTGTCCGCCTTCGAAACCGGCTTTGATCTTGCCCTTGCCGCTGCGCGCGAAAGAACCCTTGTGGCCGCGCCCGCAGGTCTTGCCAAGTCCCGAACCGATACCGCGGCCAACGCGCACGGCATCCTTGCGGGCGCCGACAGCGGGCTTCAATGTATTCATACGCATGACATCAACTCCTGGTTCCGACGAACGCTCACGCGTCGCTTTCGACGCGCACGAGGTAGCTGACCTTGTTGATCAGACCACGCACGGAGGGCGAATCTTTCAGCTCGCGCACATCGTTGAGCTTGCGCAATCCGAGCGCCTTGACGCTCAGTCGATGGATGCCCTTGCATCCGTTGGTGCTCTTGAACAAGCGCACCCGAATCATCTTTGGGGTTTCGTTAGCCATTGGCGAGAACCTCGTCGAGCGTCTTGCCGCGCTTCGCCGCAATACCCTGCGGCGTTGCCATTGCGACCAGACCATTGATCGTCGCACGAACGAGGTTGATCGGATTGCGCGATCCAACCGCCTTCGCCAGCACGTTCTTGACCCCAACCACCTCCAGAACGGCGCGCATCGCGCCACCGGCAATGACGCCGGTACCTTCCGAAGCGGGCTGCATGTAGACACGCGCAGCGCCATGATTGGCCTTGACCGCATGCCACAACGTGCCTTCCTTGAGCTGCACCCGGATCATGTTCTTTCGTGCACGCTCCATCGCTTTCTGGATGGCGATCGGCACTTCTCGCGCCTTGCCGTAGCCGAAACCGACGCGACCCTCGCCGTCACCGACCACAGTCAGCGCAGTGAAGCTCATCTGGCGTCCGCCCTTGACGGTCTTGGCGACACGATTGACGGCGATCAGCTTCTCGAGCAGGCCGTCGCTGTTTTCACGATCATTGGTTGACATGTTTCACCTGTATGCCGCTCGCGAGGCGATGCGGACTTCTGCTTGCGGCTGGAACCGCTTGGAGTTGTATGGATCAGGGCTAGCGGAAACCGCTAACCGGGTGCCTCAGAACTTCAAACCTGCCTCGCGCGCTGCGTCCGCCAGGGCCTGGATGCGACCGTGATAGCGAAAGCCCGACCGATCAAACGCAACTTTTTCGACACCTGCCTGAAGCGCGCGCTCGGCGATTGTCTTGCCAACCGCTGCTGCCGCATCCTTGTTCTTCGTGCCCTTGAGCCCTTCGGCCACCGACTTCTGCACGGTCGACGCCGCAGCAATGACCTTGTCGCCGTTTGGCGTGACCACCTGGGCGTAGATATGCTGGCCTGTACGGTGCACGCTGAGACGCGCAACGCCAAGTTCGCGGATGTGCATGCGCGTCGATTTCGCGCGGCGCAGTCTTGCTATGTTCTTGTCCATCATGATTCTCCAAGGAAGCGGATTGGCTGGCAGGCACATGTGTACTCGGATCCGTCGAATCGACCGGCCCGGGTTCAGGTCGGACCCGCTTAAGCCTTCTTCGCTTCCTTCAATGTGATCTTCTCGCCCGCATAGCGCACGCCCTTGCCCTTGTAGGGTTCCGGTGGACGGAACGCACGGATCTTCGCAGCAGCCTCGCCGACGCCCTGCTTGTCAGCGCCCTTGATCAGGATTTCGGTTTGCGTGGGCACTTCGAGGGTGATGCCTTCGGGGGCCTTGAACAGCACCGGGTGCGAGAAGCCCAGCGTCAGGTTGAGGTCCTTGCCCTGCAACGCAGCGCGGTAACCGACGCCGACCAGCTCGAGCTTGCGCTGATAACCTTCGCTGACGCCGGTCACCATGTTCGACACGAGGGCACGGGCGGTTCCGGCCATCTTGACGTCATTGGGCGTCTTTCCGGAGAACACGATCTCGCCGCTCTCGATGGAAGCGACCACGCCCGGGGGCGTCGGCAGCTTCAACGTTCCCTTCGGACCCTTCACGGTGATCGCTTCGGCAGTGACCTGCACATCGACACCTTTGGGGAGCGCTACGGGTTTCTTGGCAACACGTGACATGGTTCTTTCTCCTTAGGCCACGATGCCGATGACTTCGCCACCGAGCCCTTTGGTGCGGGCCTGGGCGTCGGTCATGATGCCGGACGATGTGGAGACAATCGAAACTCCAAGGCCGTTCAGCACCTTTGGCAGCTCGCCCTTGCCGCGATAGACACGAAGACCGGAACGGCTGACGCGCTCAATGCGCGCGATCACCGGCTTGCCCTCGTAGTACTTCAGGGCCACTTCGAGTTCGGGCTTGCCTTCGCTCGATTGCACCTGGAAGTCGGCAACATAGCCTTCATCCCTGAGCAGCGCTGCGATGGCGAGTTTCACGCGCGAAGACGGCATGCGCACTGCACGCTTGCCGGTCATCTGGGCGTTGCGGATACGCGTGAACATATCAGCGATGGGATCAGTCATGCTCATGATTCAAATTCCTGTATGAAGCATCGATATCCGGCGACTTACCAGCTTGCCTTGCGCAAGCCGGGAACGTCACCGCGCATCGTCGCTTCGCGAAGCTTCATGCGACCGAGGCCGAATTTCTGATAGACGCCGCGTGAGCGACCGGTCAGGGCACAGCGGTTACGCTGGCGCGCCGGACTGGAATCGCGCGGAAGTTTCTGCAACTTCGTCGCCGCCTCGAGCTTCTCCTCGTAGGACGCCTTCGGGCTGCTGATGGTTTCCTTGAGCTGCTTGCGCCTTGCAGCGTATTTCTTGACGAGCTTCGTGCGCTTGTGTTCGCGCTCGACCATGGATGTCTTGGCCATTGCCTTGATCCTGCTTCGCTATGCGATTAGTTGCGGAACGGGAACCCGAAGGCTTCGAGCAATGCCTTGGCTTCTTCGTCGTTGCGGGCGGTCGTGGTCACGGCAATGTCCATGCCGCGCAAGGCGTCGATCTGGTCGAAATCGATCTCCGGAAAGATGATCTGTTCCTTGACGCCCATATTGTAGTTGCCGCGTCCATCGAAGGAACGGCCCGAGATTCCGCGGAAGTCACGAACGCGCGGCAACGAAACGTTGACCAGGCGATCGACGAACTCGTACATCTGCCGGCGGCGCAAGGTGACCTTGCAGCCGATCGGCCAGTTGTCGCGGATCTTGAACGTCGCGATCGATTTCTTCGACAGCGTGATGATCGGTTTCTGGCCGGCAATCTTGCCCATGTCGGCCACCGCGTTCTCGAGAATCTTCTTGTTGCCGACAGCCTCGCCCACGCCCATGTTGAGCGTGACCTTGGTCAGGCGCGGCACCTGCATCGGATTCTTGTAGCCGAAACGCTCGGTGAGCTTCGGCACGATGCTTTCTTTGTAGATGGTTTCAAGACGAGTCGTCATGGCGGGCCTCAAGCGTCGATCACTTCGCCGGACGGGCGGAATATGCGCACCTTGCGGCCGTCTTCAAGCGTCTTGAAGCCGACCCGTGCGCCCTTGCCCGTGGCGGAGTTGAACAACTGAACATTGGAAATATCGATCGACGCCTCACGCTCGATGATCCCGCCCGGCTGGTTGGCCTGCGGGTTCGCCTTGGTGTGACGCTTGATCAGATTGACGTTCTGCACGAAGACGTGGTCGCCGTCGACGCGCGTGACTTCGCCCTTCTGACCCTTGTTTTTGCCGGTGATCACGATGACTTGATCACCTTTGCGGATGCGGTTCATGTCGTCTTCCCGTTACAGCACTTCAGGAGCAAGCGAGACGATCTTCATGAACTTCTCGCTGCGCAGCTCGCGCGTCACCGGCCCGAAGATACGGGTGCCGATCGGCTCAAGCTTGTTGTTGAGGAGAACTGCCGCGTTGCCGTCGAAACGGATCAGCGACCCATCGGCGCGGCGCACGCCCTTGCGTGTACGTACGACCACAGCGTCGTAAACCTCGCCCTTCTTGACCTTGCCGCGCGGAATCGCTTCGCGCACCGAAACCTTGATGACATCGCCGATTCGCGCATAACGCCGCTTCGAACCACCGAGCACCTTGATGCACATCAGTTCGCGGGCACCGCTATTGTCCGCTGCGGCCAGCGTGGTCTGCATCTGGATCATGTTGCTTGCTCCTTAACGTCCGGGGCCGTGTTTACAGCGCGGCCCGCGTGACGATCTCGACCACGCGCCAATTTTTCGTTTTCGACATGGGACGCGTCTCGGAAATCCGCACCACATCACCTTCCTGACACTCGCCATTGGCGTCGTGCGCATGGACCTTGGTAGACCGACGCACGATCTTGCCGTACAGCGGATGCTGCACCTGGCGCTCGAGCAGCACGGTAACGGTCTTCTGCATCTTGTTGCTGACCACGCGACCTTCCACGGTACGCACGCTTTTTTCTGTCTCGCTCATTGCAGGTCGTCCTTACTTCTTGTTGCCAAGCAGGGTCTTGACCTGCGCGATCTCGCGCCGGACTCGCCCGAATTGGTGCGTCTGGGTCAACTGTCCGGAGCCCTTCTGCATGCGCAGGTTGAACTGCTCACGACGCAGCTCACCAAGATGCGTGTTGAGTTCCGTTTCGGATTTCTGGCGAAGTTCTTTGATTTCCATCACAGCACCGTTCTGGCTACAAACTGGGTCTGGACCGAGAGCTTCGCAGCAGCGAGACGGAAGGCCTCGCGCGCGGTGGTCTCGTCGACACCCTCGATTTCGTAAAGCATGCGGCCCGGCTGCACCGGCGCCACCCACAACTCGACACTGCCCTTGCCGTTGCCCATGCGCACTTCGATCGGCTTCTTGGTGATCGGCTTGTCTGGAAAGACGCGGATCCACAACTTGCCGCCACGCTTGACGAAACGCGTGATGCAGCGACGTGCCGCTTCGATCTGGCGCGCGGTGAGGTGACCATGGGTCGTTGCCTTCAGTCCGAACTCGCCGAAACTGACTTTCGTGGCGACGTAGGACAGACCCGGGTTACGGCCCTTCTGCACCTTGCGGTACTTGGTTCGCTTCGGTTGCAACATGGCTCAGGCTCCTTGCTTCGCCGAAGGCCCGCGACGCGGTGCGCGCTCTTCGCTCGCTTCCGCTGTCGCTGCCTGGGTGGCCGCGTGAAGGTCGAAGATCTCGCCCTTGTAGATCCAGACCTTGACGCCGATGATGCCGTAGGTCGTCTTCGCCTCGGCAAAGCCGTAGTCGATGTCGGCACGCAGCGTATGCAGCGGCACCCGACCTTCGCGGGCCCACTCCGAACGTGCGATTTCCGCACCGTTCAAGCGGCCGCCGACGTTGACCTTGATGCCGAGTGCGCCGAGACGCATGCCGTTCTGGACGGAACGCTTCATTGCTCGGCGGAACATGATGCGCCGCTCGAGCTGCTGGGCTATCGACTCGGCGACCAGCTGTGCATCAAGCTCCGGCTTGCGCACTTCGGTCACGTTGATGTGAGCGGGAACGCCCATCACCGCCGAGACTTCCTTGCGCAACTTCTCGATATCCTCGCCCTTCTTGCCGATCACCACGCCCGGACGGGCGGTGTGGATCGTCACGCGCGCGGATTTCGCCGGACGCTCGATCTGGATCCGCGAGATGCCAGCCTGGGCCAGCTTCTTCTTCAGCAGTTCGCGTACACGCAGATCCGCCACCAGATAGCCGGCGAAATCGCGCTTGTTGGCGAACCACTTCGAATTCCAGTCCTTCGAGACACCGAGGCGGAACCCTATGGGATTGACTTTATGACCCATCGTTAACGTCCTTTACTCGCCCACGACCACGGTGATGTGGCTGGTGCGCTTGGAAATACGGTTGCCGCGACCCTTGGCCCGAGCATGCATGCGCTTGATGATCGGACCATCGTCGACGAATATCTTCGAGACCTTGAGCTCATCGACGTCCGCACCGAGATTGTTCTCGGCATTCGCAACAGCCGAAAGCAGCACTTTCTTGACGATGTGCGCTGCCTTCTTGTTGCTGAAGGCGAGCAGGTTGGTGGCGTTCCCAACGGCCATTCCGCGCACCTGATCGGCGACGAGACGGACCTTCTGGGCGGAGATGCGCGCGCTGCGCAGAATCGCTTTGGCTTCCACGATCTATCTCCTACTTTCTTTTGGCGTCAGCGGCTTTCTTGTCGCCGGAGTGACCCTTGAACGTACGGGTCACGGCGAACTCGCCGAGCTTGTGTCCAACCATGTTCTCGTTCACCAGCACAGGAACGTGCTGGCGGCCGTTGTGGATGGCGAGCGTGAGCCCGACCATCTCCGGCGAAATCATGGACCGGCGCGACCAGGTCTTGATCGGGCGCTTGTTGTTCGTCGCCGACGCGGACTCCACCTTCTTGAGAAGGTGATGGTCGATGAACGGGCCTTTCTTGAGTGAACGAGCCATGATCTATATCAACCCCTGCGATCGCGCACGATGAACTTGTCGGTGCGCTTGTTCTTGCGAGTCTTGTAACCCTTGGTCGGCATGCCCCACGGCGACACCGGATGCGGATTACCCTGGCCGGCCTTGGCTTCACCACCACCATGCGGATGGTCGACCGGGTTCATCGCCGCACCGCGAACGGTCGGGCGAATGCCACGCCAGCGACTGGCGCCTGCCTTGCCGAGCTTCTCGAGACTGTGCTCGGAATTGCCCACCTCACCGATCGTCGCACGGCATTCGGCCGGAACCCTGCGCATTTCGCCGGAGCGAAGACGCAAGGTGGCGTTGCCCTGCTCACGAGCGACCAGCTGCGCTGAGGCACCCGCCGCACGCGCGATCTGCGCGCCCTTGCCGGGCTTCATCTCGATGCAATGCACGGTCGAACCGATCGGGATATTGCGCAGCGGCAGTGCGTTCCCGGCCTTGATCGGCGCTTCGCGGCCGGTCATCAACTGGTCACCGACCTGCACGCCCTTTGGCGCAATGATGTATCGGCGCTCGCCGTCGACATAGAGCAAAAGTGCAATGTGCGCAGTCCGATTCGGATCGTACTCAAGGCGCTCGACACGGCAGGCAATGCCTTCCTTGTCGCGCTTGAAGTCGATGATTCGGTAATGCTGCTTGGAACCACCGCCCTTGTGACGCGTGGTGATTCGACCGTAATGGTTGCGGCCACCCGTCTTGTTCTGCGATTCCGTCAGCGGCGCGTAGGGAGAACCCTTGTGCAGACCGGGAGTCGAAACGCGAACAGCCGAACGACGGCCGGGCGATGTGGGTTTGAGTGTGATCAGTGCCATGGATAGTTCGCCTTAGGCCTTGGCCATCACGTCGATGGTTTGGCCCTCGCCAAGGCGCACGTACGCCTTGCGCTTGTTGCCACGCGAGCCGGTGCGCTGCCGGAATGCCTTGGTCTTCCCTTTCAGGTTGAGGACATTCACCGCTTCGACCTGCACATTGAAAAGCTGCTCCACGGCTTCCTTCACGTCAGCCTTGGTTGCGCCTTGCGAAACTTCGAAAACGTACTGGTTGCTTTCCTGCAGACGCGCGGTCTTCTCGGAGATGAGCGGCGCGCGCAGGATGCTGTACAGATGTTCTTTCACGCCAGCCACTCCTCGATCTTCTTGACCGACTCGACAGTCATCAGCACGTGATCGGCGCCGACAAGACTGACCGGATCCAGCGCCGCGACATCGACGACATGGACATACGGGATATTGCGTGCCGCCAGGTAAAGCGCTTGCGGCGCGTTCTCGGCGACCAGGACGGTGCGACCCGAAGTCTCGAGTTCCGCGAGCTTGCTGACCAGCGATTGCGTCTTTGGCTGATCGATGCCGAACGACTCGATCACGCGCAAACGACCCTGGCGATTCAACTCCGAAAGGATCGACGCGAACGCGCCGCGATACATCTTGCGGTTGATCTTCTGCTCGAAACTGCGCGGACGCGCCGCGAACGTGACGCCGCCGCCAACGAAGATCGGCGCGGTCAACGCACCGTGGCGAGCACCGCCACCCTTCTGCTTCTTGGATTTCTTCGTGGTGCCGCTGACCTCGGAGCGCGTCTTCTGCTTCTTGGTACCGGCACGTCCGGCATTGCGGTAGGAAACCACGACCTGATGGACCAGGTCCTGACGGAATTCCTTGCCGAATATGGCTTCGGATACGGTAACCGGCTTGGCGCCAATGACATTGAGTTCCATGACCTAGCTCCTCAAGCCTTGACTGCAGGACGGACGATCACGTTGCCGCCGGTTGCACCCGGAACGGAACCCTTGATCGCAATGAGATGACGCTCGCTGTCGATCCTTACGACCTCGAGATTCATGGCCGAACGTCGCACGGCGCCCATGTGTCCGGCCATCTTCTTGCCGGGGAACACGCGACCCGGCGTCTGGCGCTGGCCGATCGAGCCCGGGGCGCGATGCGACAGCGAGTTGCCGTGCGTAGCATCACCCATCTTGAAGTTGTACTTCTTGATCGTGCCCTGGAAACCCTTGCCCTTGGTGATGCCTGCCACGTCGACGATCTGGCCGACCTGGAACAGTTCATCCACCTTCAACTCGCCACCGACGCTGTAGTTACCGATCTCGCCGGCAGCAACGGTGAATTCCCACAGGCCACGTCCGGCTTCGACCTTGGCCTTGGCGTAATGACCCGCCAGCGGCTTGTTGATCAGCGCAGCGCGCTTCGTTCCAGCCGTCACCTGCACGGCGTTATAGCCGTCGATTTCCGTCGTCTTCACCTGTGTCACGCGGTTCGGCGTCGCTTCGATCAGCGTCACCGGCACCGAACGTCCGTCGTCAGTGAAGACTCGGCTCATGCCGCATTTGCGGCCTACCAATCCGATACTCATCATCGTGTCCTGTCGTGTGCTGCGGTCAGTAGAGCTTGATCTGGACGTCCACACCGGCCGCCAGGTCGAGCTTCATGAGTGCATCCACGGTCTTGTCGTTGGGATCCACAATATCGAGAACGCGCTTGTGAATGCGGGTCTCGTACTGGTCACGGGCGTCCTTGTCCGCATGCGGTGACACCAGAATGGTGTAGCGCTCGATCTTGGTCGGCAGCGGGATGGGTCCACGCACCTGCGCACCGGTGCGCTTAGCAGTCTCGACGATCTCGCTCGCCGAGCGGTCGATCAGGCGGTGGTCGAACGCCTTCAGCCTGATGCGAATCTTCTGGTCAGCCATTGCCGTAATTCCTGGATGTAAAGAGCGACGGAATCGAGCTCAGTGGCTGATTCCCGACAAAAAAAACGAGCGCGCCAGTTACCCGGCCCGCCCAGACATGGGAGTATAAGACGCTCCGCGATGGCCGTCAACGTGTGACGTCCATTGGCGATGCATGCTTCCCTGTCCGGCGAACACGAAGCACATCCTGTGCGTCTTTTCGCTTTGATCGCCGAAGGTGCGCAGGCGCACCCCCGAGCGGCCGCGCAGGATACCACAAAAAAAGTATCCTGACTGATTTGTTTCCCGCTTTACTGGACGATCTTGGCGACCACGCCGGCGCCGACAGTGCGGCCACCTTCGCGGATCGCAAAGCGCAGGCCTTCGTCCATCGCGATCGGGTGGATCAGCGTGATCACCATCTTCACGTTGTCACCCGGCATCACCATCTCGACGCCTTCCGGCAACTCGCATGCGCCCGTCACGTCCGTCGTGCGGAAGTAGAACTGCGGGCGGTAGCCCTTGAAGAACGGCGTATGACGACCGCCCTCTTCCTTCGACAGCACATACACCTCCGCCTCGAACTTCGTGTGCGGCGTGATCGATCCCGGCTTGCACAGCACCTGGCCGCGCTCGACGTCGTCGCGCTTCGTGCCGCGCAGCAGCAGGCCTGCGTTGTCGCCCGCCTGGCCCTGGTCCAGCAGCTTGCGGAACATCTCCACGCCCGTCACCGTCGTCTTCACCGTCGCACGGATGCCGACAATCTCGATTTCCTCGCCCACCTTGATCACGCCGCGCTCGATGCGCCCCGTCACCACCGTGCCGCGGCCCGAGATCGAGAACACGTCCTCGACCGGCATCAGGAACGGCTTGTCGACGTCGCGCTGCGGCTCCGGAATCCATGTGTCCAGCGCTTCCACCAGCTTGATGATCGCCGGTACACCGATCGGGCTCTGGTCGCCTTCCAGCGCCTTCAGCGCCGAACCGTGGATGATCGGCGTGTCGTCGCCAGGGAAGTTGTACTTCGACAGCAACTCGCGCACTTCCATCTCGACCAGCTCAAGCAGCTCGGCGTCATCGACCATGTCCGCCTTGTTCAGGAACACCACCACATACGGCACGCCGACCTGGCGCGCCAGCAGGATGTGCTCGCGCGTCTGCGGCATCGGGCCGTCAGCGGCCGAGCACACCAGAATCGCACCGTCCATCTGCGCCGCGCCCGTGATCATGTTCTTCACGTAGTCCGCATGCCCCGGGCAGTCAACGTGCGCGTAATGTCGGTTCGGCGACTCGTATTCCACGTGCGCCGTCGAGATCGTGATGCCGCGCGCCTTCTCTTCCGGCGCCGCGTCGATCTGGTCGTACGCCTTGAACTCGCCGCCGAATCGTTCCGCGCCGATCTTCGTCAGCGCCGCCGTCAACGTCGTCTTGCCGTGGTCCACGTGGCCAATCGTGCCCACGTTCACATGCGGCTTGGTGCGTTCGAATTTACCCTTTGCCATGGCTGCTTTTCTCGACTAGATCGTTGAATGGAATGGTGGTGCTCACGAATGGAATCGAACCATCGACCTCCTCCTTACCAAGGAGGTGCTCTACCGACTGAGCTACGTGAGCGAATTGTTTCGGAACAAACTTCTTCAGAGCGCGAAGCGTGATGGAGCGGGAGAAGGGAATCGAACCCTCGTAATCAGTTTGGAAAACTGATGTTCTACCATTGAACTACTCCCGCCCTGGGGGCAACTCATTGAACTCCAAACGATTCGCGCCAAATTGAGTGTCGCGCACTGCACTTTCTGAACCTGGTGGAGGGAGGTGGATTCGAACCACCGAAGGCGTAAGCCAGCAGATTTACAGTCTGCCCCCGTTGGCCGCTTGGGTATCCCTCCAGAATCCGTTTACGTCGATCAATCACCCAGCAACTTCACCCGCGGAGGTGGATGACCTCGGGCTTCCTGCCCTCCGCCCCGCCGGGGTCGCGCCGCTTGCGCGTCGCGTTCATGTTCAGTCCGGGCACGTCGCGTCAAGGCGCCGAGGCTGCAAGGCCACATGAAATCGGCCTACCGGAACAGGCAGCTCGGAGATCCCACGAAAACCGAGCCGCACATTTTCACGGAGTGGCCGCAGGGTGTCAACTGCAATCGCCGTGTCGACCGATGATATCGACCCGATCTCGCGCGAAATGTTCTCGTCCACGGCGGTCTTTCCCCGCCGCGACCCACCGGAGCCGGTCACACGTTGAAGCGGAAGTGCAGTACATCGCCTTCCTTGACGACATATTCCTTGCCCTCCAGACGCAGGCGACCGGCATCCTTGGCGCCGGCTTCTCCCCGGTACTTGATGAAATCGTCATAGCCGATCGTCTCGGCGCGGATGAATCCACGCTCGAAATCGGTATGGATCACACCCGCCGCCTGCGGTGCCGTGGAGCCGACCCGCAGCTGCCAGGCGCGCACTTCCTTCACTCCGGCCGTGAAGTAGGTCTGCAGCCCGAGCAGCTTGTACCCGGCATTGATGACCCGGTTCAGACCAGGCTCCGACAAGCCCATGTCGACCAGGAAGGCGTCGCGATCGCCTTCGTCGAGCTGCGCCAGCTCTTCCTCGATGGCGGCACAAACGGGCACGACCTCGGCACCCTCGAGCGCCGCGCGTTCGCGCACGCGATCCAGATGCGGGTTGTCGCGAAAGCCATCTTCCAGCACATTAGCGATATACATCAACGGCTTGAGTGTCAGCAGAAACAGGTCGCGGATGATTTCCCGCTCGTCGGCATCGAGCTCGGCAGAGCGTGCCGGCCGGCCCTCGTTGAGCACCGCGGCGATCTTCTGCAGCACCGGGCGACGCGCCAGCGCTTCCTTGTCATTCGCCTTGGCAGCGCGCTCGGCGCGATTGAGCGCCTTGTCGACCGACTCGAGATCGGCGAGTGCGAGTTCGGTATCGATGGTGTCGATGTCGGAGATCGGATCGATCTTGCCGGCCACGTGAACGATGTCCGGGTGATCGAAGCAACGCACCACGTGCGCGATCGCGTCCACCTCGCGGATGTGCGCGAGAAACTTGTTGCCGAGGCCTTCGCCTTTCGACGCGCCAGCGACGAGTCCGGCAATGTCGACAAACTCCATCGACGTGGCGATCACCTTCTGCGGCTTGACGATGTCGGACAGGGCCGCGAGTCGCGGATCCGGAACCGGCACCACGCCGATGTTCGGGTCGATCGTGCAGAACGGGAAGTTTGCCGCCGCAATGCCTGCCTTGGTCAAGGCGTTGAAGAGTGTCGACTTGCCGACGTTCGGCAAGCCAACGATGCCGCATTTGATACCCATGCCTGTTTCCGTGTGGGAGAAGAACCAACCGCGATCGATGGATACAGGGCCATTCAGCCCGTGCCGGTATGCAACCGCGTCATCGCCTTTTCAAACTCGCCGGTCGCCATCAGTGGCAACGCGTCGAGAGCACTCGACACGGCGTTGGAGATCGCCTGCTGATCCGCCTGCCCCGGACGACCGAGCACCCAGGACAGCACGCGATCCTTGTGCCCCGGATGGCCGATGCCGAAACGCAGACGATGGAAGCGACCATGGCCGACGTGTGCGAATACATCGCGCAGACCGTTCTGGCCACCGTGACCGCCATCGAACTTCAGGCGCACCGTGCCGGCCGGCAGATCGAGATCATCGTGCGCAATCAGCATCTGCTCGGGCGCGATCTTGTAGTAGCGCAGCGCCGCGGCGACCGCCAGGCCACTCTTGTTCATGAACGTGATCGGCTTGAGCAGCCAGAGCGGCTCGCCGGCGATCACGACTTTCGCCGTTTCCGCGTGCAGCTTGGCATCGATTCCAAACCGCGATGATTCGCCCTGCGCCAGCGCGTCGGCAAACCAGAACCCGGCATTGTGCCGGGTTCCGAGATGCTCTGCTCCGGGATTGCCGAGACCGACGATGAGGCGCAAGCCAGCCATGCGGATCGCTCCCCGGTGGTGCGTGCAACAGGCGTGCGAAGCCGATTACTTCTTCGCGTCCTTCTTGTCGTCCTTCTTCGCATCGGCGGGCGCCGCGGCAACCTCATCACCTTCCGCCGGCTCTGGATCGACTTCTTCCTTGGCCAGCTTGGCGATGACGACCGCGATATCGTGTTCCTTGCTGAGCTTCAGCTGGGGAATCTCGACACCTTCCGGAAGAACGATCTCCGACAAGTGCACGATGTCGCCGATGTCGAGATTGCCGAGGTCGACTTCGATGAACTCCGGAAGATCCTTCGGCAGGCACGAGACTTCGACTTCATTGAGTTCGTGGGTGACGACCACGCCGGTGGTCTTGCCGGCGACCGACGTATCCTGATTCAGGAAGTGCAGCGGCACGCGAATGCGGATGGCCTGGTCGTCGCGCACGCGCAGGAAGTCGAGATGGTTGATCTGCGCCTTGAACGGATGCCGCTGCATGTCACGCAGCAGCACCTTCTGCACGTCACCTTCCAGATCAAGATCGAGAATTGCCGCGTAGAACCACTCGTGCTGCGAGGCCAGGAACACGTCGTTGTGAAGGATCTGGATGCTGACCGGATCGAGGTTGCCACCGTAGACGATGGCCGGAACATGCCCCGCGTGACGCAGGCGGCGGCTCGCACCCTTCCCCTCGTCCTTGCGCAGCTGCACCGAAATTTTGTGGGTCTTTGCCATGATTGAAACACCTGTTGGAATGATCCGCCTCGCGGCGGTGATTGCGCTCTTCCGCGACCAGAAGAGCGGTTGTGGAGCACGGATGCTCGGGCATGGGTACTCGCAGAACGCGAGCTCGCATGCCGGAAGACCCGATCAATCGACGTACAGCGAACTGACCGACTCACCGAAAGCGATACGACGGATCGTTTCCGCCAGCAGCTCGGCGACCGAAAGCTGGCGGATCTTCGGGCACGCCTTCGCTTCCTCCGACAACACGATCGTGTCGGTGACCACCAGCTCGTCGAGCTGCGACGCATTGAGATTCTGGATCGCCGGCCCCGACAGCACCGCATGCGTGCAGTAGGCGACAACCTTGCGCGCGCCATTGCGCTTGAGTGCAGCGGCAGCAGCGCACAACGTACCTGCGGTGTCGACGATGTCATCGACGAGGATGCAGATCCTGTCCTTGACCTCGCCGATGATGTTCATCACGGTCGCCTCATTCGGCCGCGGGCGACGCTTGTCGATGATTGCGAGATCGGCGTCATCAAGGCGCTTGGCAATCGCCCGCGCGCGCACCACGCCACCGACATCCGGACTGACCACGATCAGGTCGTCCTTCGCGTAATAGCGCCAGATGTCGGCCAGCAATACCGGCGATGCGTACACGTTGTCCACCGGCACGTCGAAGAATCCCTGGATCTGTTCAGCGTGCAGGTCGATCGTCAGCACGCGGTCGGTACCAACCGCCCCGATCATCGTCGCCGCGACCTTCGCCGTGATCGCCACGCGCGCCGAGCGCAGGCGGCGATCCTGACGCGAATAGCCGAAGTAGGGCAGCACCGCCGTCACGCTGGATGCAGAAGCGCGCTTGAGCGCGTCGACCAGCACCACCAGTTCCATGAAATGGTCGGCGGTCGGCGCCGAGGTCGGCTGCACGACAAACACCTCCTGACGCCGCACGTTCTCCTCGATCTCGACCTGTACCTCGCCATCGCTGAACTTGCCGACCTGGGCCTTGCCCAGCCCGACCCCAAGCTCGTCGCAGATCGACATCGCCAGCGGACGGTTGGCGTTGCCACTGAAGACGAGGATGCCGGTCGAATTCGATGCGGTGCTCATTCGACACTCCGTAGCGCGGGTTGCTGCCGCGCGGGCAACAGGACGGGGCAAGACGTGCCGCGGCATGGCTGGGGCGGCAGGATTCGAACCTGCGAATGCCGGGATCAAAACCCGGTGCCTTACCACTTGGCGACGCCCCAGCGGAAAACTCGATCCCGTTTCCTGCACAGGCCGCCGAGAACGGGACTCGACGGTTGCGGATCAGAGAGCCGGCGCGCCCCGCGCAACGGCTGCCGCGAGGGCGCCATGCAACGGTGAACGCGCCACTCCCCGCACAATCCAGGCGCGCATGCCGGACGGACACGCGTCCAGCAGCTTCCTGCCATCCTCGCGCAGCGGCATGAACACGGCGCCACCGCTGCCACTCAGGCGCGGTTCGCCGTACGCCGCAAGCCAGTCTAGCGCGCGACCGACCGCAGCAAAGCGGCGGCGCACGATCGCCTCGAACGCGTTGTGCGTTGGAGCACCGCAAACAAAGCCGCGAATTGTCACGGCTGGAGAATCACGTGTCAATTGCGGATCGGCGAACAACGCAGCGGTCGGCACGCTGGCACCGGTGTCGACCACCAGATAGTCACGCGGCGGCACGTCGATCGCGGTCAGCATCTCGCCTATGCCTTCGGCGTAGGCCGTCCGACCGCGAACAAACACCGGAACATCGGCACCGAGCGCAAGGCCGATGCCGGCAAGTCGATCTTCGTCGAGACCGGCATTCCACAGCCAGTTGAGGGCAACGAGCGTGGTCGCCGCGTCCGAACTGCCGCCGCCGAGCCCGCCACCAATGGGAATGCGCTTGTCGATGCGGATGTCGGCACCCAGGCCCACACCATCGACAGACTGCTTGAGCGCACGTGCGGCGCGCACGCCGAGATCGCTCGCTTCGTCGATCCCGCTATTGTCACCGCAGCGAATGATGCGGCCGTCGTCGCGCGGACGCAGCCAGACGCTGTCGCCCCAGTCGAGCAGCTGGAACACCGTCTCAAGCAGGTGGTACCCATCGCTGCGACGACCGACGATGTGCAGGAACAGGTTGAGTTTGGCCGGAGCTGGCCACTGGCTCCAGCCATCGCTGCCAGGTCCGCCTTTCACGGGGACTGCCAACGCTGCACGACGAGGCGGACCTTGTAGTCTCCGCGGCTTGCGAACACGCGTCGCGGCAAGCGCGGCTCACCCTCCGTCTGATAGTCGGGATACTCGACCTTCCAGCCTGCCTGCATGATGCCCGCCGGCAGACCGTCGGTACGGAACTCGATCTCTGCCGCTCCGGGCGCGCGCGCGCCGCGTGCCCAGAAGCGCAGCTCGGTCACCGGCACCTGCCAGCCGAGCTCGGATTCGAGCAGTCGGGCAGCATCCGCGCCGCGCACCGGATCCGGCCGTAATCCAGCCAGTTCGGCATGCTCCGCGTCGCCGGCCAGCGTCCAGGACTTTCCGGTGACGGGCGCGCTCAGCGTGAAGTGAAACGCGTCGCCGCTTTGCGTCCATGCGACCGTGCCGCTGCCGCTGTCGCGCGGACCGGAAATCGCCAGACGACCGCTCAATGACCAGTCGGTGACCTCGGCGAGCTGCTGCTCACGTTGCGCCTGCGCGCCGAGCAGTTGCTGATCCGGACGCAGACGTTGCGCAGCACACCCGGCCAGAACGACCAGGCAGATGGCCACCGCGAAAAGTTGGCAGGCGCGCGCTCGAAACGCTGGCATCAACATGCTCATGACGAGAGCCGCTGGATCGCCTCGACCAGCACCTTGTTGTCCGGATCCTTCTTGCGTGCCTCGGCCCAGATACGGCGTGCCTCGTCGCGCTCACCCTTGACCCACAGCACTTCGCCGAGATGCGCGGCGATCTCGGCATCCGCCGTGATCG
>JBBSOU010000014.1:0-48153 GCA_038259445.1 Lysobacterales bacterium
GATGGAACTTCCACAAGTACCTGATCGATCGTGACGGCAACGTCGTCGCCGACTTCCCCAGCAAGGTCAAGCCCGATGATGCGGCGCTGGTCGAAAAAATCGAAGCGCTGCTGGCGGCGCCACCCGTGACTGCTGCGGCACGTTGACCCCTCATCATTTCCCACGCTCTTTGCTGCTCCCGCGCAGGGAGCTCAGCGAGCTCATCGAGTTGAACCGGCAACTCCGCCGATCCGATCGGAGTCAGATGCGGGCGGCGCCTGGAGCAAGACAGGAGACGCGAAACCAGCTCCTGCAACCCGCCACGTACTTGACCACTCCCCGCAGTCGAACTGACCATCTCCGCCACTGAAGTCACCCGCAACCGGCGAGAATATGACCGCCGGAAATCGGCCAGAAGCGGACGCAACAAGCTTAGATTTCTCTCCATCATCCGAATACCCGACACACGCTCGAAAACAGGCTGCCGGCGAGTGACATGGCTCACGTGCATCGCACAGGCGTCATCAACAAGGCATGGAACGCGACACCTGCACGACCACGCACGCCTTCGTGCATGACATGCCCCGCTTCTGCGCGTATCGCACTTGGGCCAAGCGACCCGATACGCTCACCGTTTTTTGCAGCGATCTCCTGCATCACTTTGATCGCCTGACGCGTTCGGCCGGCAGCTTCTTCAACCGCGCGTTCTCCTGGCCCAGGCGCTTCAGCTCGACCACCTGTGTCGCCTCCATGCCGCCAAACTTGCGACGCCACAGATACAACGTCTGTTCGGAAACCGTGTACTTGCGCGCCGTTGCGGCACGCCTTCTGCGCGAGAGTCGCGAACAATCTCCACGACCTTCACATCACTGAATTTGGACTTCTTCATCCTTCCTCCGCTGGGGTTATCCTAAACCTCCCAGCGGTCCGAAATCAGGGGCACACTCCAGCAGGCGCTGTATCCGATCGGTCGACGTGTTCATACCCTGACCTGGGACAACGGCAGCAGGTTCGCCCAACACGCGCACATCGACATCACCCTCGACAGCAAAAGCTACTTCACTGATTTGTTCTCGGCCTGGCAGCGTGGATTCAACAAGAACTTCAACGGTCTGCTCCGCAAATACTTCCCCAAAGGCTGCCACCTCGGCACGTTCAACGACCAAGACATCCAGACGATCGAAGACAAGATCAACCGACGATTACGAAAACGGCTACGCTTCCAGACGCCGCAGCATCAAGTCGAGAAGTCCTTCAAACGCGGTGAACTTCAGAGTTGAACCCGCCGGTGACCGAAGCAGCCGCGCGTGTTCCGGCGGTTGGCGTAGCTGCACGTTCGTAAACCGATACGACTACACTCCGTCACCCTTACCGCAAAGCAACCGCACAACGATGCCTCGCCTCGGCTTGCTCGCTCTCATCGCCCTCACATTTGGCATGCCCTGCGCGACGAGTGCGACGACGCCAAAGACGCCGGCCCCCGCAAGTGAATCTCTTGAGGCAACGGCAACACGTTGCTTGGCCCTCCGGACACGCGATCCAGCGGGCGCGATTTCTCTGGCCGAATCCACCCTGGCAGGTGTCGGCATTCCGGTGGACTCAGAGATCAAGTTGCGCGTTTGTGTTGCGAGGGCTGCCGCCAATATCGGTGATATTCCGCGCGTCGACGCAGCGGTGTCTCGTATAGACGAGCTGTTGAAGCTCAATCCGATGCCAGCGGATTTTTCCACTCGCGCCCTGAACAATGCGGGCGCGGCCCTGCACACGATCGGACGCGTCAACGAAGCCCTGGATTTCTACGCGCGGACGTACGAAGTAGCGGCACTAGGTGATTCCGTCGCAGTGCAGGCTGCCACGCTGACTAACATCGCCAGCATCTACAGCGCATATATCGGCGCCTACGCCGAGGCGGAAACCTATTACGCCAAAGCTGCTGCCATCGCCGTCGCCGGCGGCATCGTCGATCCCCTGCTGCCGTATAACCGAGGTCTGAACTTTCTTCGCATGGATCGCGACGAGCAAGCGCTGGCGAGTTTCATCGACGGTGAGCCCAAAGCAGAGAAGGCCGGCAATACGATGATCCTGCAGCGTATTCGGGCAGAGTTGATCGCGTTGCGCCCGGACGTGGCAGGGCTGACGACTATCGGACCGGCGCTACAGTCGGCCGCCGCACAGCAAATGGCACAGCCGGATCCGCCAGGTGCAGCGCTTACTCTGCTGCGGCTGTCGTATCTGGAACTTGCGGGTGGCGATGCGAACGCAGCGCTGCGATACGCGCTGGCTGCAAAAGAAATCGTCATCGGTGGAAGCTTCCCCATTGAGTATAGCGACGCAGCTGAGGCCGAGATGGCGGCGTACGTGGCGCTGGAACAATGGCCCAAGGCAATGGCGGCGTCGAATGCACTGCGACGACTTGAGGTCGACCGCCTGCGCAACCAGCAACTGGCAGGATTGGCTGGACTGCAGGCGCGGCTAGAGGACACACGCAACGAGCGAGCACTTGCGAGGATGCAGGTGGAACGGCAGCAGGATGCTCTGCGCGTGGAAGCTGAGCGACAGAGGCGCAATGCAGTCATCGCAGCGCTATGCGCACTGGCGTTGCTAGGCGGTGCCTTCCTGCTTTACCAGCGTCGCGTCAATCGCAAATTGCATTTGCTCAGCACCGTCGACTCGTTGACCGGCGTGCTGAACAGACGCGCGGGCGAAGCATCACTCCGCGCGTTGGCCGTCACCTCGGCTGCAGGCGATCGGCGATCTGTTGTCTATTTAATTGACGTCGATTTGTTCAAAGAGTTTAACGACCGCTTCGGCCATTCCGCCGGTGACGACATCCTCAGGACTACAGCATTGCGCTTGCGTGCAGCCTGTCGGCCGGGCGATATCGTTACGCGTTGGGGTGGCGAGGAGTTCCTGGTGGCCTGCCAGGGCTTGGATGCGGATTGCGCGGCGATGATTGCTGAGCGGCTCAGGGCCGCTGCGCACGTGGCAACGCCTGAACTGCACGATGCGGCGCCGCTCTCGGTGTCAATTGGTTTCGCCTGCGTACCCTTCCTTCCCGACGCCCCGCGTTCCGAGGCGTGGCAAGCGTCGGTGGCCTTGGCCGACCGCGCGCTTTATGCATCGAAAAAAAGTGGTCGCAATACTTGGGTCGGACTCTGGGGCATCGCTGGACGTCTGGCGGCGTTCGACTCGGTTCTGGCTGATCCCGAAGGTCACGTCAGGCGCGGGGATTTTTTGGTTTTGTCCGGATCCCCGACGGTGCAGTGGCCTGCTGCACACACTTGAACTGGCCGCGCAGCGCCAATGGCAACGGTTCAAGGCCTGCCACTCGATCCCTCACGGCAGCCAGTGATCGACCAGCAGCTGGACGCTGCGCAGAGCGCCTCAAGCCTCGAGCTCGAGCTGGCACATCGTGAGGATGCGCGGGCGGCGCAGCATCGGCCTGGCCGACGAACTGGAAATCCGAAAGCGGAGCCCCGCCGTGCCAAAGCGCGCTGGAGGCACTACCCCCAGCTCATCGCTCGGCACCGCTTGTCGACTTTGCGACGGTGGTTGTTCGCCGTGATCCACCGGTACTGCATCGATGGCAGGCCGTATGCTGCGTCCAATGGGGTCGTCTGCGAATGACCGCGTTCTAATTCTGGCGACTTCTTTGAATGACTCTTGCGGGTCGTTAACCGCCCGTCAGCTTCTCGGCAGCCGTGGGCAATTCCGACCGCAAACGCGGTCAATGTTGCTGGCCAACGATGGTCAGTTTATTGGCATTGCGCAGCTTCGATGAAGGCCTGCCCGCGCCCGTCAGAATAGATGTCACATGGTCAGGCCCACCGCGCGTGGCTCGACTGGATGAAACCGTATTTTCTCGACTGGTCCAGCCGTTCTCGCACAAGCGCGGCTTCATCGGCGAGCGCTGTCGCTTGCGCGGACGCAAACGACAGCATGAACACACCGTCAAGCGATGAACGAAACGCACGTTCATCACGTCGATCGGAAACACGGCTCATGTCGTATCGCTCGCTCAGAAGCGATAGGCGACGCCCAACGAGATGAGGTCGGCATCGGTTTCGCCGCCGGTCAGCTCGTTGCCGAGTTTGCTGTAGCGCGCGTACTCGCCACGAAACGAGACGTGCTCGTTGAGATTCCAGGACACGCCTGCCGCGTAGCTGGCAGTGGTGCCGCGTTCCTTCTGTCGTTCACCGCCGGTGACCAGCTCGATCGAACCGCTGCCGGTATAGGTCGTTTCGGTTTCGGCGGCAAATGCACCGACGCGTGCATAAAGCGAAAACGCATGGTTGAGCGGCAGCAGGCCGACGACGCTGAGCTCGGCACCTTCGATCGTTGTGCGCGCATTGAGCTCACCTTCCGGAACGACGCTGGTATCGAATGCGAATCGACCCAGGTCGACATACGCACCTTCGATGGCAAAGTACTTGTGCAGCTGGTAGCCGGCGAAAACGCGGTAGGCGGTGTCCTTGGTGTCGGTTTGCGTCGACGCCGCCTCGAAACCGAGATCGAGGAACTGGTCGGCGCGTTCGGCGCCGTCAATCGAGATATCCGAGTTGCCGACGCTGCCGCCGATATAAAACTGCGCGTGGGCGGGCAGTGCGGCGCTGGCCGCGAGTACCGAGACAATGACGACCGAGAGAATCTTTTGCATGGTGAATTCCTTTGCTGTTGTCGAGTGGAGACAGTGCGGATCGGGAGTGGCGTCGTTGCAGGGGTTTTGCATGCCGTCAAAACGGCATCAAATCGAGGTTGAGGCTGCGTTCGAGCAGCCAGCCGAGAGCGAACAATGCAATCACCAGCGAACCGCCGCGCACGATCACGCCGCCGTACAGGCGGGTATCGCGCAGCAGGTACGCTGCCGGCATCAACAAGGCGACGAGGATCAGTTGACCGATCTCTACACCAACGTTGAATCCAAACAGCGACAGGGCGAGTGCGTTGCGCGGCAGATCAAGGTCGATCAGGACATTGGCGAAGCCGAAACCGTGCAGCAGCCCGAATACGAACGCGACCAGCCAGCGTCGATACGGCAGCAACGGGGTGAGGTTGTCGATCGCGGTCACGAGCACCGACAGTGCTATCAGCGATTCGACCCAGCGCGAGGGCAGGGTGACGATCTGCAGGGTGGCAAGTGACAGCGTCATCGAATGGGCGAGCGTGAATGCGGTGACGATGCGCAGCACGTTCCAGCATGCGCTGCGCAGGTCGCTGACGGCTTGCCAGCGGCGCCCGTTGCGGGTGAGCACGGCTGGAAGCAGCAAGGCGATCAGGAACAGGATGTGATCGAATCCGATCGCGATGTGGGTGACGCCATCGGCGATGTATCCGCCGAGTTGGCGCAACGTCGAAGGGTCGCCTGCAGAAAAAGTCTGGCGCGGATTGTCCTGCGGAAACACCGCGCTGATCACTTCCGCGCCGGCACCGTCGGCGCTGCTGAGCTTGAGCAGGCCGCGGTGCTGTGCATCGATATCAAACAGCAGCGAGTAGTTGACGTCGAGGGTATCGATCGTCGACGGACAACTGCCTTGAAGCTCGACGACCGCATAGGCCCCATCGCTGTGCTGGTCAGTCAGCAGTGCGCGACTCTGGAGCGTGCAGTCGTCCCCGTTCGAACGCAGTCGCAGACGACCCAGTACGTAGGCATCGATATCGTCGCGACGCGTTCTTACCTCGCCCCAGTCGATCATGCTGTCGCCGTTGCGATCGAGATCGAGGGCCGTATCGAGATCGCGCAAGGCAATGTCCCATTGCCCGCTGATGTTCGCCCGGTCGACCTGCAGCGACAGGTAGCTGTCGCTGGGCTTGTGCGCCATGCTGGCGCCAGCCTGCATCACCAGGATGATTGCAAGTAACCGTCGGCCGATCATCGGACGCTGGCTTGTGCGACAAACGGTGCCAGCCTTGCGTCTTCCAGTGCGGTCGACTGGATCCAGCGAAGCACACGTACTGCTGCCTCGCTGCTGCCGGCGGCGCGCGCCGCTTCAAGGACGATACGCGCGTCGATCGGCTCCTTCTGGATGGCCCAGTTGTCGAGCGCCAGTTGCAATGCCTGCGCCGGTGATTGTTCGATGGTCAGGACAAATCGTGCCTGCTCGCGCAAATGCACGCGATCGCCGCGTGCGTGCGAGGCGGCGTAGCGGGCGGCAAGATCATGCCGGCTTGCCGCTGCGGTTGGATCATCGGTCTGCGCAGCGGCGAGCGCGCGGCGCAGGAGCAAATTGTCGAATGCAGTATCCGCCGCGATCAGCCGCAGTACTTCGTGCGGACGATCTGCGTCGATGAGGAAATCGGCGTAGGCGGCAATCGTGTAGGCATCGCGCGGATCGAGCAGCAGGCTCTGTCGATACAGTGTCTCGGCATCTTCGCGGCGTCCAAGCCGCTCGGCGATCTCTGCCTGCAACGTTGTCGCCCAGGCGCGCACGCCAGTGGAATCGGCCGGTGAAGATGTCGAGTCCCTCAACGCACGTTCGAGCGACGCATATGCCGGCTCGGCATGGCCGGTGACGCTATCGACCGAGGCTCTGCAGGCGGCGGCGACAAGGCCTTGCGTGAGCAAGCCGAGCTGTTGGCAGCTCTCGCTGGCGCCGCTGAGATCTCCAACAACCTGCTGTACCGTGGCTCGCGTCAGCCACGCTTGCGCATTGCGCGGGTCGCGCCTGACGACCTGCTCCAGGTCATCCAGGGCGGTGCTGAATTCATGGGTCCGTTCGCTGATCGTCGCGCGCAACATCAGCACTGGGACCGGCGGTTCGTCAAGATGCCACCACGGCGCGAGCACCGCCTGGGCGTGACCGAGCTGGCGCGGATCGGACTCATCGCGAGCACGTGCGATCTGGATTCGTGCGATGCGCACGGCAAGGTCAAGATCGTCTGGCTGCGTTGCCCGTTGCGATTGCCAGGCACGCAGTGACGTGAGGCCGGTCTCGGCAGGTAGTTGTTCGAGTACTTCGTTGTCGCCGGCCGGGATGCGCGGGGCAGCCGCCACGCTGGCTGAAAGCAGTGCGACCAGCAACGCGAGGCGTCGTGGCGAGTTCGAGCGTTGCGTCATGACAGGTTGCGTCCAGGCAAAGGCCGCCGTCCCGTTTCCGGGACGGCGGCGCCCTCACGTTATGGCGTCGAAGCAGCCGGATTCTGCGGCAGGCCGTTCGATCCATTCGGCGAACCGGGCAACGGATTCTTCAGGTACGGAAACGCGTTGTCGAACTGGCTGTCCTCGACGAGCACGCCGTCGGTGTAGGGCAAATCCGCACTCGCTGGCTTGCCTGTACCGGGAGCGAGCAGAACGCCCATGGCGACACGCAGTTCGATGTCGACGACGTCGTCGCCCGGTCGGCGTCCATTCGGAAAACCGGCTGGGTCACAGCCTGGATTGCCGAGTACCAATGCACCGTCGACGAAACAGGCGGCTGCTCCAAGGCTGTTCTGACTGCCCTTGGGAGTTGCCGGCAGCGCCGTATTGAGGCGGATCAGTTCGGCTCCAACCCCATTCAGCTGCTTGTTCACGCCGGCCACGCCAGTGAGGAAGGCAGCCACCAGATCCGCTCGTGGAAACACCGTCGGCGCACGCACACCATCAGCGCCGAACAGGATCTCGAGCAGCGCCGGCAGCGTCGGGTTGGTCACGTAGCCTGCGAACTGTCCGTCGTCCTTCGGTTCGCTGGCATTGAACTTGTCCTTGTCCTTGAGCCCGATCACGAGTTCGTTGACCAGTGGCATGCCGAGGCGAGAAACCTGCTGCAGGTTGCGGTCGAGGATGATCGCGCGCAGCGGCTCGTTGCTGACCAGTCGCGTTTTCGGCAGGCTCGCCGATGTCCACACGGCAATCACCGGGTCATTGGCAGTCACGCAGGAGATCGGCAACTCCATCGCCAGCGACGTGATGTTCTTGCCCGCCGTTGCGTTGGTCGATCCCGAACGACTGCCGATCACGCGAGCGGTCGGGATATTGACCAGATCGAATATTTCGCCGAGGTTGACGCCAAACCCTTCCTTGCGTTGTCCGACGAACACCTTTGCAGGTGTGCTGCAGCCTGGAACATTGACGTTGTAGATGTGCTGTGCAGCATAGGCTGCATACTCGGGTATCGACTTGTTGCCGATATTGTCGATCGGCTTGATGAAGTTTGTGCCGCCACCGACCGTATTGGTGACCAAGCCAGCACTGCCTGAAGGCTGGCGACGCGGTCCACGCACGGTTTCGATCGTGAAGGTCTCGGTATCGTTGAGCGCGGCCGTGTTTCCGTTCAGCACTTGTCCTGCGTTGCGCAGCGGGATTGCAACATTGCTGCCGCCGACATTGAGCTCGATGTTCTTCAGCGTGTAGGTGAACTTGAACCGAAAGGTCAGGTCCTCGCGAGCGTCACCGTTGTTGTCGACGTGGATCTCATAGATCGCGTCGGGGTCCATCACGAAATAGTTGGGGCCGCCAAACGGGTCCTGCAGCGGATAGTAGTTGGCGATCAACGTCACGAACCCTGCGCGTCCCGGCTCGTAGCTGCGAAATGCGTAGACGTCGGTGGCGTCGACTTTCGGCGACTGCGTGATTGCCGGTGCCTCACGGTGACTCGATGCAAACGTGGAAAGCGGGACAAAGGCAAGGCTGGCAATGACCGCAAAGGTCAGTGCATTCCGGCGAAGGCGGGGGGACGGTCGGTTATCCATGGCGCGGTTCCTTTTTGTTTCGAACATGCGAATCCGGTTGGAGCATGCAGGCCATGCCAACGTGGGCGGAGATGTGGAACGACTGAGTCATACGCACCCCTCTGGCGCGCGGATGCAATCGGCGATGAATTGGCCCAAAAGCTTTTCGAGTGTGAGTCCGCGAACCTGTGCAGCATGCGTGCGTCACGGCGCGCTGCAGGATCTGCTGCGGGTTTGACGGCGACCCTCACAGGTTGGGGATAAGTATAGGAATAGACATAAGTAAAGACCTACAAATATTGTATGTTCTTACGCGGATCCGGATTTCCGGAAAATCGGCCAGGAGTCTGCCGGTCGACCAGCAGTGCGCGTTCCGCGCCGGATGAAGCGGACATGCGTTCGGCCCGCTCGTCTGCGTGATCCGGTTTCGCCGCCGAATGACGAAACTGCGCGATCCACGATTCGACAGCCCCGGTGACCCGTTCAGCTTCAATCGTCTTCCTTTAGATCGCCTTCGCGACACGCCGAGGGGTGACTGCGGGTGCGACGAATGGAGGGCTATCGGAACGTGTTGCGCCGCAATAAGCTCGAGGGCGTCCTTCTCCCCGAGATCGGTGCGGTCATGTGGATCGTTGCCTACGCCCTTGCGCGCCGCTACACGGTTGGCGTGCTCGCCATCCTGATCCTGCTTTTCGGCACGCTCGCAGCGACGCGCATGCCAACCGACATCCTCCCTGAAGTGGGCATTCCTTCGGTCAACGTGATCTGGACCTACTCGGGTCTGCCGGCTGCCGACATTGCCGCGAAACTGACGTCGTTCTCGGAGATCGCGATTCTCAACAACGTCGACGACCTGCGCGAGGTGCGTTCCGAATCGCTGAGCGGCATCGGCATCGTGCGCATCGATTTCCAGCCGAACGTCAACCTCGAGCGCGCGCTCGCGCAGTTGACGGCGATGTCGCAAACCATCCTGCGGCGCATGCCGTCAGGCACCTCGCCGCCGCTGGTGGTGCGCAACAACGTGTCGAGCACACCGGTGCTGCAGCTCGTGCTCTCCTCGGACGCGATGACCGGAGCGCAACTGTACGACTACGCGCGTCTGCAGTTGCGCTCACGGATCCAGAGCATTCCCGGCATCCGCATGACCCTGCCGTACGGCGGTGCGGCGCGCCAGATCATGGTCGACCTCGACCCCGCGCGCCTGCAGACCTACGGCCTGACACCGACCGACGTGACCACCGCGCTCGAGCGTGGCAGCCCGACGCTGCCGTCGGGAACCATCCGCGAAGGCGCGCGCGAACTGCAGATCTCACTCGATTCGAGTCCGGCGACCGCGGCCGGTTTCCTCGACCTGCCAGTCACCGAACGCGGCGGCAATGTCATCTATGTGCGCGATGTCGCGTCGGTGCGGGATGGCGGTGCGCTGCAGACCAATGTCGCGCGCATGGACGGTGCCAGCGCGGTATCGGTCGCGCTGATCAAGCTCGGCGGCGCCTCCGCTGTCGAGATCGTGCGCGCGGTGCGCGAGCGCCTGCCCGACATCCTCGCCTCGGCACCGGAGGGCATGCGCATCGAGCCGATCTTCGACCAGTCGATCTTCGTCGACAATGCAATCGCGGCGATCCAGCACGAAGCGATGCTGGTCGGGCTGCTGGTGGCATTCGTGGTGCTGATCTTCATCGGATCGTGGCGATCAAGCCTGATCGTGCTGTCGGCTATTCCGCTTTCGCTGCTGTCATCGATCGCCTTGCTGAACCTGTTCGGCTACACCTTCAATGTGATGACGCTTGGCGGTCTCGCGCTCGCCATCGGCATCCTGGTCGACAACGCGGTGGTCGACGTCGAGAACACCAACCGCAATATCGCGCTCGGCAAGGACGTGCGCACGGCGATCCTCGACAGCGCGCGTGAGGTGGTGTTTCCCGAGTTCGTCTCTACCGTGGCGATCTGCATCGTGCTGACGCCGATCCTGCTCATGACCGGGCTGTCGGCGTGGGTGTTCACACCGCTCGCGCTGGCCGTCATTTTTGCGATGGGATCGTCGTTCGTGCTCTCGCGCACACTGATTCCGGTGCTGTGCATGCTGCTGTTGCCGGCCGATGTCGAGAGCCGCAGGAATCCTCGCTGGGCGCCGGAGCGCTTGCTGCTCGCGCTCAACCATCGCGTCGAACACCGCCTCGACCGCTTGCGCGATCGTCATCACGCGCTGCTCGTGCGCCTTGGCGGCCATGTCCTCGCACTGGTCGCCGCGGCGCTGCTGGTGGTCGCGCTCGGCGTCGTCGCCGCACTTTCACTGGGCCGTGAATACTTCCCGCACGTCGATGCCGGCCAGTTGCGCCTGCAGGTGCGCCTGCCGGCTGGTACGCGCCTTGAGCAGACCGCGGCACGACTCGCCGAAGTGCAGCGCGAAATCCGCGCGATCATTCCACCCGCCGAATTGCAGACCGTGTACGAACAGATCGGCGTGCCCGATGCGGTCAACCTGGCCTGGGTCGACAGTGCGGTGGTCGGCGCCTTCGAGGCGGAAGTCATGCTGCAGCTGCGCAGTCCGCATGCGCCGAGTGCCCAGTATCTCGCCGCGATACGCGAGCGCGTCGCCGAGAAATTTCCCGAGGTCCGCCTGTTCGAACGTCCGCCCGATGCAACCAGTCGCACACTTGCCGGCTCGGCTGTCGCCGCGTTCGAGGTGCGACTGAGTGGTCGCGATGTTGTCGGCAACCTCGCCATTGCGCGCACCATCGAGAAGCGCCTTGCCGAGGTACCCGGTGCAGTCGATATCGCTCTGCGCCAGGTGCTCGACCTGCCGGAGTATCGCGTCAGCATCGATCGAACGCGCGCCGCGCAACTCGGCGTCAACGTGCAGGATGTGAGTCGTGCGGTGCTCGGCGTGCTCGGCTCGGCCGGCACGATCACACCGGTGTACTGGACCGACACCGTCAACGCGACGTCCTACACCGTGCAGGTGCAGGCACCGCCGGCCAACCTCACCGAGATGGCGACTCTGCTCAACACGCCGTTGCGCATCGGCGACAACGGCGATGTCGTACTGTTGCGAAATGTCGCCACGATCACGCCGCGTTCGGTACCGGCCAGCCTCGCGCGCACGATGCTGGCCCCGACGGTAAGCGTGCTGGCCAACGTCCAGGGGGTCGATCTCGGCTCGGTCTACGACCGCCTGGTTGCGATCAATGCCGAGCTCGTGCCGACACTGAAGCCAGGCAATCGCATCGAGATCGTCGGCCAGGCCGGCGAGATGCAGAGTGCCTATCGCGAACTGTCGACTGGACTGGTGATGTCGGCCATCCTCGTATTCCTCGTGCTGGTCATCAATTTCCAGTCGTGGATCGTGCCGCTCATCGCGATGTCCGGACTGCCCATTGCGATGGCCGGTGCTGCCGTCGGGCTGTGGGCGACTGGCACGCCGTTGTCGGTGCCGGCATTGATGGGCGTGATGATGGTGATCGGCGTATCGACCGCCAACAGCGTGCTTGTCTCGAGCTTCGTGCGCGACCTGATCGCGGCAGGCCACGATCCGGTCGAGGCTGCATACGAAGCAGCGTCGGTGCGCCTGCGCCCGGTGCTGATGACCGCGACCGCGATGATCCTCGGTATCGTGCCGATGGCGATCGGTGTCGGCGATGGCGGCGAGCAGAACGCACCGCTCGGTCGTGCGGTCATCGGCGGTTTGCTGTTCGGTACGCCGGCGACCTTGATCCTCGTGCCATCGATTCTTGCCCTGCTCGGACGACGCACGCGTCGCCGCGCAGCTTTGCATACCGTCGTGGCCGCTGCAGGCGGCTCTGGAGCCCGATCATGAAATGCACCGCGACTTGCTCCGTGAACGCCACGCGCCGAGACATCGCGATGATTGCGTTGATCGTCACGCTCGCCGTTTCGACGGGATGCGACCGCAATGTCGCCACCGCGAAGCCGGTGCCTGCACCGGCGCAGCCCGAAGTCGTCACGGTGCTGGTCAAGGCCGGCGATGCCCAACGAGAACTGCGCTTGCCGGCGCGGGCGATGGCCGGCGAGTACGCACGCATCAGTGCCCGCGCCACCGGATTCGTCGAATCTAGAAAGGCCGAACTCGGCGATCGCGTCGAGGCCGGGCAGGTCCTCGCGGTGATCGCCGCGCCTGAAATCGACCAGGACGTGCGCGCCGCCGAAGCGGCGCTTGGACAGGCGAGGGCGGACGCCGAGCTGGCTCGGCTCAACTTCGAGCGAGCGAAGTCGTTGATCGGATCGGGAGCGATCTCGAAGGAGATGTACAGCGATCGCGAAGCAGCCGAAGCAGTCGCCGCAGCGGCACGCGCCGTTGCCGTCGCACGCCTCGCCAGCGCGCGCGAACGCCAGGGCTTCACCTCGGTGCGCGCTCCGTTCGCTGGCGTGATCGTCGCGCGCAACGTCGAGCGTGGCGATCGGGTGGTCGCCGATCAGACCGCGGCGACATCGCTGTTCGACATCGCCGCGCTCGATCCGCTGCGCATACTCGTCGACGTGCCGCAGCGTGCCGCGCTCGATGTGCGCGCCGGTCTCGAAGCCGAGGTCAGCTTCATCGAGTTGCCGGGCGAGAGCCTGTCAGCCACCGTCGTGCGCAGCGCGCAAAGCATCTCCGAAGCGGCTGGCGGCATGCGCGTCGAACTGAGCCTGCCGAATCCCGGCGAACGCATCCCGGCCGGGATGATCGGCGAAGTGCGTCTGCAGCTGGCGACCAGAGGACAGACCGTGCGTGTGCCGATCAGTGCGGTGGTGCAGGGTGCTGACGGCGTCAAGGTGGCCACGGTGGGCGAGGATTCGACGTTGGCCTACCGCGCGGTTACGGTCGGACGCAACCTCGGCAGCGAGATCGAGATCGTCAAGGGCCTCAGCGCTGGCGAGCGCATCGTCGCCAGTCCGAATGCCCTGCTGGTGGACGGCACGCGCGTGACCGCCAAACCGGCGGCGGCGCCCTGAGGCGAAACCTGCGCCGACTTCCCGGCGCAGGTCGACGTGCTATTCGACCGGTCGGATCAGGCCGAGTGCCTCAAGCTTGAGCACGATCTGCTGGACCGCCTGCTCCGGTGCGATGTCGGTGGTGTCGATGCGCAGCTCGGGGGCTTCGGGCACCTCGTACGGATCGCTGATGCCGGTGAACTCCTTGATCTTGCCGGCGCGCGCGAGTGCGTAGAGTCCCTTGCGGTCGCGCTCTTCGCAGGTCTCGATCGGCGTCGACACATGCGTTTCGACGAACACGCCGAACTCGCCGATCATCTCGCGCACGATCTTGCGCGACGCCGCATACGGCGCGATCGGCGCGCAGATTGCAATGCCGCCGTTCTTGGTGATCTCCGCGGCGACATAGCCAATGCGTTGAACGTTGAGGTCGCGATGCTCCTTCGAGAAGCCGAGCTCACTCGACAGGTGCTTGCGCACGACGTCACCATCGAGCAGGGTCACCGGGCGCGTGCCGAGTTCGAGCAGGCGTACCAGCAGCGCGTTGGCGATCGTCGACTTGCCTGAACCCGAGAGTCCGGTGAAAAACACGGTGAAGCCCTGCTCGTGGCGAGCCGGATGGGTGCGGCGCAGTTCCTCGATCACTTCCGGATAGGTGAACCAGCTCGGGATCTCGAGCCCTTCCTGCAGGCGCCGGCGCAATTCGGTGCCGGAGATGTTCAGCACGCTGTCGCCGGGCTGCACTTCGTCGGCCGGCAGGTACTGCGCGCGTTCCTGCACGTAGACCATTTCCTGGAACGGCACCATGCCGATGCCGAGCTCGGCCTCGTGTTCGGCGACCAGGGTCTGCGCGTCGTACGGACCGTAGAACGGTTTGCCGGCGCTGTCGTTGCCCGGTCCGGCATGGTCGCGGCCGACAATGAAATGCGTGCAGCCGTGGTTCTTGCGGATGATCGCGTGCCACAACGCTTCGCGCGGTCCACCCATGCGCATGGCCAGGTGCAGCAGCGACAACGCCGTGGTCTGGTCGGGATAGTGGCGCAGCAGCTTCTCGTAACAGCGCACGCGCGTGTAATGGTCGATGTCGCCGGGTTTGGTCAGGCCGACCACCGGATGAATCAGCAGGTTGGCCTCCGCAATCTGTGCCGCGCGAAAGGTCAGCTCGAGATGCGCGCGATGCATCGGATTGCGCGTCTGGAACGCGACCACGCGCGACCAGCCCATCTTCGTGAACGTGGCGCGCAGCTCGGCAGGTGTCGCGCGAAGGTGACCGAAGTCGTAGTGACGCGGCGCTTCGAGCGCATGCACGCGTCCGCCGACGTAAACCGGATGGGTGCGGTCGAGCAAATGGGCCACGCCCGGATGCTTGCGATCGAGCGTACCGAAGACATGCTGTGCTTCGGCTTCTCGATCGGGTGACCAGATGTCGCCGACCTCGAGGATTGCCAGCGTCACACCTTCGGCGTCACGCAATGCGATTCGTGGCGTGTCCTTGATCGATTCGGCAAATGCCTCGGTCACGTCGAGCGTGACCGGCATCGGCCACAGCGTACCGTCGGCGAGACGCATCGAGCGGCACACCGCCTCGTAGTCGGCGCGCGAAAGGAAGCCTTCCAGCGGCGAGAACGCGCCGTTCTGCAGCAGTTCGAGGTCGCAGAGCTGGCGTGGCGTCAGGTCCCATGCGGGCATTCCGACCGTGCTGGCCTTGAGTGCGGCGTGCTGTTCGGGGCTGACGAGAAGTTCAACGAGACGACCGCCGTGAGGCGCGATGAGTGCGTGCATGGAGGGGATGACCGGTAAAATGACGCCGGATTATAGGGCGAGTGCGTGTCATACGCTCGCATTGCTGTACCGGATACCGGCAATGTGCCGTCGCGGCAAGCCTGAAGGCAGCGAATGCGCATCACGCAAATGGCCGATAAGCTTGTGCCGTGGCATCGAATCCGCGCGCTCAGGCGTCGGCTTCGTCAATCGCCTGCTGCGCCTCGAGCCACGCGTCCTCGATCGACTCGAGTTCACTGCCCAACTTCCCGCGGCGCAAGGTCAGTTCGCTGATGCGCACCTTCGCATCGCCCGCGTAGAGCGCCGGATCGAGCAGTTCGTTCTCGATCGCGGCGCGCTCGCTGTCGATGGCAGCCATGCGCTTTTCGAGACGCTGCAATTCCTTGCGCAACGGCGCCATACGGCTGCGCAGTTCCGCGCGGTCACGACGTTCGTCGCGACGCGAAGCCGTCGATGCCTGTGATGGTTCCGTTTCGGTCGCCGATCGCTTCAGCACGAGCGTCGCGTAGTCGTCGAGGTCGCCGTCGTACTCGCCGACGCGACCGCCCTGCACGAGGCGGAACGTGTCGCAGCAGGTGCGCAGCAGCGCGCGGTCGTGGGCAACGATGACGACCGCACCGGTGAAGTCCTGCAGTGCCTCGGCAAGTGCCTCGCGCGTATCGATGTCGAGATGGTTGGTCGGTTCGTCAAGCAGCAGCAGGTTGGGGCGCCGCGAAACGACGATGGCCAGTGCGAGCCGGGCCTTCTCGCCGCCGGAGAACTGCGCGACCTGGGCGAGCGCGCGCTCGCCGGGAAAGCCGAAACCGCCGAGCACGTGGCGCGCAGCCGCCTCGCCGAGGCTGGCATCGAGACGCATGAGGTGCTGCACCGGCGTTGCCTGCGGGTCAAGTTGTTCAAGCTGGTGCTGGGCGAAGTAACCGATCGACAGTCCCTTGTTTTCGCGCCGCTCGCCGGCCAGCACCGGATTGCGCCCGGCGATCAGCTTGACCAGCGTCGACTTTCCGGCGCCGTTGGCGCCGAGCAGTCCGATGCGTTCGCCGGGCCGCAACGTCAGTCCGACATGCTCGAGTACGACATGCTCGCCGTAGCCGGTGCTGACATCATCGAGGACCAGCAGTGGGTCAGGCAGCGCTGCCGGCGCATGGAACGCGAACTGGATGCCTGATTCGACGCGCACTGCGGCGATCTCGGTCATGCGCTCGAGTGCCTTCAGTCGGCTTTGCGCCTGACGCGCCTTGGTCGCCTTGGCACGGAAGCGGTCGACGAACGACTGCATGTGCGCGCGCTCGCGCTGCTGGCGTTCATGCAGCACGCCTTGCTGCGCCAGCCGCTCGGCGCGCTTGCGCTCGAAACTGCTGACCGAGCCGGCGAAGATCTCGGCGTTCTCCTCGGCGATGTGCAGCACGTGCGTGACCACCGCATCGAGGAACTCGCGGTCATGCGAAACGACGATCAGCGTGCCCTGATAGCGACGCAGCCATTGCTCGAGCCAAAGCACCGCGTCGAGATCGAGATGGTTGGTCGGCTCGTCGAGCAGCAGCAGGTCCGAACGACACATCAGCGCCTGGGCCAGGTTGAGACGCATGCGCCAGCCGCCGGAAAAATCCGATACCGGGCGCGCCAGATCGTCGGGCCGGAAGCCGAGTCCGTGCAGCAGCGCCGCGCCGCGCGCCCGCGCCGCGTATCCGCCGATCGACACCATGCGTTCGTGCAATGCCGCCTGCGCAATGGCGTCATGTGCCGATTCGGCAGCCGCCAGTTGCTGTTCGATACGGCGGTACTCGCGGTCACCGTCGAGCACGTAGTCGATGGCGCTCGACGCCAGTGCCGGGGTTTCCTGGCGAACGAGCGCGAGGGTCCAGTCGGCCGGACGACGGAAATCGCCGGCATCGGTGCCGATTTCTCCCGTGATGAGGGCCAGCAGGGTCGATTTTCCGGTGCCATTGCGGCCGGTCAGACCGACCCGCCAGCCTTGATGAATGGAAAAGTTCGCCCCGTTCAGCAAAATCCGGGAACCACGACGCAGTGTGATGGTGTCAAAGCGCAACATGGCTGCCAGTGTAACGGTGCCCATCGGATCGGTCTGCGGCCGTTTGCCAACGGCGCCGCCGGTCGCCACAATACGCGGCCCGCTTGAAGGCTGGACTGCATTTCCCCGCCGTGCGGCCGAATCCGGTCCGTCCGGCCCTACCGTTCTTCCAGGAGTTCTACATGACCCGTTTCGTGCGCAAATCCCTCATGGCCGTCGCGCTGGTCTCGGCGTTCGGCGCCGGCAGTGCCATCGGCGCGGATGCTTCGCTGAAGACCGAGAAAGACAAGGTCAGCTACATGGTCGGAGCCGACGTCGGCCGCGGCCTCACCCAGATCAAGGACGAGCTCGACATCAAGGTCGTCATGCAGGCGCTGCAGGACGAGTTCAACGGTGGCAAGACGCTCATGACGCAGGAAGAAGGCCAGCAGATCCGCCAGGAGTTCATGCAGAAGCTGCAGGCCAAGCGCGTCGCCGAGGACAAGGTTGCGGCCGACAAGAACAAGACCGAAGGCGCGGCGTTCCTGGCCAAGAACAAGGCCAAGGCCGGTGTCAAGACCACCGCTTCGGGCCTCCAGTACGAAGTGGTCAAGGAAGGCACCGGCAAGAAGCCGAAGGAAACCGACACGGTCAAGGTCGACTACACCGGCACCAAGATCGACGGCACCAAGTTCGACAGCTCGGTCGATCGTGGCCAGCCGGCAACCTTCCCGCTCAATGGCGTGATCAAGGGCTGGACCGAAGGCCTGCAGCTGATGAGCGAAGGCGCCGAATACAAGTTGGTGATCCCGGCTGAACTCGCCTATGGCGAAAACGCGCCGCCGACGATCGGACCGAACGCGACGTTGATCTTCGACGTCAAGCTGATCTCGATCGAAGCACCGGCTGCTGCACCTGCCGCTGCGGCGCCAGTCGACAAGAAGTAATCGACGGTTCCGTTCTCGACAAAGGCGTGCCGTCCGGCGCGCCTTTGTCGTTTTTGCGATTCATGCGCGCGTTGGGCCAGGTTGCTGCAAGGGGATTGTTGAATGCGCATAACGATTTTCGGTACCGGCTATGTCGGACTCGTCACCGGTACCTGTCTGGCCGAGGTCGGCAATGATGTCGTCTGCGTCGATGTCGATACCGACAAGATCGCCCGCCTTGAGCGCGGCGAGATTCCGATCTTCGAGCCGGGCCTCGAGCCGCTCGTGCGCGACAACCACGCGGCCGGTCGTCTGCAATTCACGACCGACGCGAACGCGGCGATCGCACATGCCGCAGTATTCTTCATCGCCGTCGGCACCCCGCCCGACGAGGACGGCAGCGCAGACCTGAGCTATGTGCTCGATGTCGCCGAAGCCATCGGCATGGCGCTGACCACGCCCGCCGTCATCATCAACAAGTCGACGGTCCCGGTAGGCACCGCCGATCGTGTTCGCGCGACCATTGCGCGAGCACTCGAGACGCGCGGTGCGTCGATCGAGTTCGATGTCGTCTCCAATCCCGAGTTCCTCAAGGAGGGCGACGCGGTCAAGGACTGCCTGCGTCCGGACCGCATCATCATCGGTACCGACAGCGTGCGCGCGACCACGCTCCTGCGTGCCCTCTACGCGCCATTCAACCGCAATCACGAGCGCATCGTGTTCATGGATGTGCGTTCCGCGGAACTGACCAAGTACGCGGCCAACGCGATGCTCGCGACCAAGATCAGCTTCATGAACGAGATGGCCAACATCGCCGAGCGTGTCGGTGCCGACATCGAGCAGGTCCGTCTCGGCATCGGTGCCGATCCGCGCATCGGCTACCACTTCATCTATCCCGGCGCCGGCTACGGCGGGTCGTGCTTCCCGAAGGACGTCAAGGCGCTCGAACACACCGCGCGCAGTTGCGGTTACACCGCCAACGTGTTGCGCGCGGTCGAGGAAACCAACGCGCAGCAGAAGGGCAAGTTGCACGAGTTGCTGCTGCGGCACTTTGACGGCGCGCTGGCGGGTCGCACGATCGCTGTCTGGGGCCTGGCCTTCAAGCCGAACACCGACGACATGCGTGAAGCACCGAGTCGGACCCTGCTCGAGCAATTGTGGGCGGCCGGCGCACGCGTTCGCGCGCACGATCCCGAAGCGCACGATGAGGCGCGGCGCATCTTTGGCGAGCGAGCCGATCTCGCCTTGTGCGAGTCCCACTATGACGCGCTCGATGGTGCCGATGCACTCGTCGTGGTGACCGAATGGAAGGCGTTCCGCAGCCCCGACTTCGAACGCATCCGCGATACGCTGCGCTCGCCCGTTATCATCGATGGGCGCAACATTTTCGAACCCGCCGCGGTCGAGGCCGCCGGCATCGCCTATTACGGCATCGGGCGCGGACGCAGCGTGCGCAGCGCCGGCTGAACGCGCGCAGGACTGTACCTATCCGGAGGGCGCCGCTACCATCGCCCCCCTTGTGCCGGCCCCCGCGGTGTTCGGCGAAACTCTTCACGGGCAATACGATCGATGCAAAAGAAACGTGCTCTGGTCACCGGCATTACCGGTCAGGACGGTGCCTATCTGGCCGAGTTGCTGCTCGCCAAAGGCTATGAAGTGCATGGATTGCGACGGCGTGCATCGTCGTTCAACAGTGAACGTATCGATCACCTGCACAGCGAACTCGATGAAGCAGGGCCGGCGCTGACGCTGCATTACGGCGATCTCACCGATGCATCGAGCCTGACCCGCATCGTGCAGGAGGTCGAGCCCGACGAGATCTACAATCTCGCCGCCCAGAGCCATGTTGCCGTTTCGTTCGAGGAGCCCGAGTACACCGCCAACGCCGACGGCCTCGGCACGCTGCGGCTGCTCGAGGCGATGCGCATCCTCGGCATGAAGGACCGCTGCCGCATCTACCAGGCGTCAACTTCGGAGCTGTACGGACTCGTGCGCGAAACTCCGCAACGCGAGTCGACACCGTTCTACCCGCGCTCGCCGTACGGCGTGGCCAAGCTCTACGCGTACTGGATCACGGTCAACTACCGCGAGTCCTACGACATGTTTGCCTGCAACGGCATCCTGTTCAACCACGAGTCGCCGATCCGTGGCGAGACGTTCGTCACGCGCAAGATCACGCGCGCGCTCGCGCGCGTGTTCCTCGGCTTGCAGAAGTGCCTGCACCTCGGCAATCTCGACGCGCGCCGTGACTGGGGCCATGCGCGCGACTACGTCGAAGCGCAATGGCTGATCCTGCAGCAGGACACCGCGCACGACTACGTGATTGCCACCGGCATCCAGCATTCCGTGCGTGAATTCGTGGTGCTTGCGGCGCGCGAGATGGGTGTGGAGCTCGAGTTTCGCGGCGAAGCGGTCGATGAAGTGGCCGTCGTCGCCTCGGTGTCGACGCCCGGCGCGAACGTGTCCGCGGGCGATGTCGTGCTGCGCATCCATCCGCAGTACTACCGGCCGGCCGAAGTCGAAACCCTGCTCGGCGATCCGACTTTCGCGCGAGAGAAGCTCGGCTGGACACCGAAAACGAGCTTCGCCGAACTCGTGCGTGAAATGGCCGCCGCCGATCTCGCCCTCGCCAGCAGTGAGGCGAAGGGAAATCACGGCGCGCGTCACGGTCGCCACCTGATCGAGGAGCTCCCGCGCGCATGAGCACGCTCGAGGACCGCCTGACCGAACTCGAAGTGCGCCTCGCTTTCATCGACGACGCGGTCGGCTCGCTCAACGCGGCCGTCGCCGCGCAGGACCGGGGCATGCTGCAGATGCGCCAGGAGCTCGAGCGCGTTCGCGGAGAATTGTTCGGTTTGCGCTCCTCGCTCGGGCAGGACCCCGGCATCGAACCGCCGCCGCCGCATTACTGATCGCCGACACCCTTGCCATGGCTGATTCACTGCGTGACCAGTTGCTGAAATCCGGGCTCGTGCAGAAGCTCAAGGCACAAGCGCGCCCCGCAGAGCGGCCTCCTGCGCGAGGGCCAAAGCCGGACCGCGCGTCTACGCAGTCAACGTCGCCGCGCCCCGGCACGGCGACGCCGTCAGGCAAGCCGCAGGCAGACAGGGGGCAACGCGTACGGCCGCAACGCAGCCAGGAAGAGATCGATCTGGCGCGTGCGTATGCGCTGCGCGACCGCGCCGAACGCGAAGAGCGCGAACAGGTGAAACGTGATGCCGAGCAACGTGCGAGAGAGAAGGCCGAGCGCAAGCAGAAGCTCGCCGCCTTGCTCAAGGACCGCTCGCTGAATCTCGCCGATGCCGATGTCGCGCGCCATTTCCAGCATGGCGAGAAGATCCGGCGTGTCTACTGCAGCGCTGCGCAACTGCTCGCGCTGAACAAGGGCGAGCTGGTGGTCGTCCAGCATCTCGGTCGCTATCTGCTGGTGACCGGCGAGACCGGCGAACAGGTGCGCTTGATCAGCCCCGAAGCGCTCGTACTGGTGTGCGATCCGGATGCGCCGGCAGAGGACGATATTCCGCCCGACCTGATCTGGTGAGCACAGCGCGGCCCACGCGAAAACCCGCAGCAGGCTGCATCTGTCCGATCAGAAATCCATGAAGTAGCCGCCATTCACCGGAATGTTCGCGCCGGTGATGTAGCCGGATTGTTCGGCGCAGAGGAAATCGACCACGCGCGCGATCTCGGACGGCTGGCCAAGCCGGCCGACCGGAATGTTGGCGACGATGCCGGCGCGCACGTTCTCGGGCACGGCCATGACCAGTGCCGTTGCACAGTACCCCGGCGAAACGCTGTTGACCGTCACGCCCTTGCGCGCCACTTCACGCGCAAGCGCCATCGTGAATCCGTGCATGCCGGCCTTGGCCGCGGAGTAGTTGGTCTGGCCGAACTGTCCGGTCTGGCCATTGACCGACGAGATGTTGACGATGCGTCCATGGCCGCGATCGCACATGCCGTCAATGACCGCCTTGCAGGTATTGAAAATGCCGTCGAGGTTGATCGTCAGCACCTCCCGCCACTGCTGGATGCTCATCTTGCGCAAGGTCGTGTCGCGCGTGATGCCGGCCGCATTGACGAGCACCGAGATGCCACCGTGGCGTGCCTCGATGTCGGCCATCGCGGCCGTACAGGCGTCCGCATCGGCGACGTCGAGCGACTCGAACGTGATCGTGTCGGCGTGCGCTGCGACGTCCTCATGGAATCCGGCGATACGCTCTGCGCGTCCACCAAGGTCGGCAGCAATGACGCGGTGGCCCGAGCGCGCAAGATGCAGGCAGATCTCGGTGCCGAGCCCGCCGATGCCGCCGGTGACGATGGCAACTGGTGTGTTCATCGAGGCTCCGCTTTCACGACGAGATGTTTGCGCAATGCGGCAGACTCGCGAGGCACGCCGGCTTTCAGCGGACGCGCAGAACGTTCAGCTCGCGTCGCCTGGTGGCGCGACGCACAGCCGCTTCAGGACTTGCCGCCTTCCTTCTTCTTCGGCGCTTCGCCTTCGCTCTCGCGCACCTTGGTGGCGGCGGCGGTGAGGAAGCCCTGTTGCAGGGACTTCCACACGTCCATGTTGCGCTCGGTCATGTCATTGAGCATCGACCATGGCGTGCGTCCCATGATGTTGTTGAGCTGGCTGCGGAACTGCTGCTGCTGGTCGAGGAAGACCTGCAGGCTCTTCTCGAGATAACTGCCCATGAAACCCTGAAGCGAGTCGCCATAGAAGCGGATCACCTGCGAGAGCAGTTGCGCGGTGAACATCGGCTGGCCGTGCTCTTCGTGCTCGGAAATGATCTGCAGCAACACCGAGCGCGTCAGCTCATCGCCGGTCTTGGCGTCCCGGACTTCGAAAATCTCGCCGTCGACGACCAGTTGTCGCACTTCCTCGAGCGTGATGTAGCTCGAGATTTCCGTGTCGTAAAGGCGGCGGTTCGGGTACTTCTTGATGATTCTGGGCTGGGTCATGGCGGCGACGCTAACAGATCGTGCCGCGCCGCACCAGTTTCATGCTGCGCAGCAATACGACCTGTCAGCGGCAACGATCAGCGTCGCCGCCCGGACCACGCAGGCCTCACCAGCCCATGTAATGACCGCCGTTGATCGAGAGGTTGGCGCCGGTGATCCACGACGCGCGATCATCGGTCAGGAAGCCAACCGCGTAGGCGATTTCCTCGGGCTCGCCGAGGCGGCCGACCGGAATCTGCGCGGCGATCTTGGCGCGCACATCCTCGGGCACGGCGCGGACCATTTCGGTCAGCACGTATCCGGGCGAAACCGTGTTCACGGTGATGCCGAACTTGGCGTTCTCCTGCGCCAGCGAGATGGTGAAGCCGTGCATGCCGGCTTTCGACGCCGCGTAGTTGGCTTGTCCGTACTGACCTTTCTGGCCATTGATCGAACTGATCTGGACAATGCGCCCCCATTTGCGCGTACGCATGCTGTCGATCAGCGGGCGGGTCACATTGAAGCAGGAGTTGAGGTTGGTGTTGATGACCTCCTGCCACTGCAGTGCGGACATCTTGTGGAATGTGGTGTCGCGCGTGATACCGGCGTTGTTGACGAGGATGTCGATCGGCCCGATCTGCGATTCGATGTTGCGCACCATCGCCTCTGCGCTGGCGGTATCGGAAACGTCGCCGCTGGCGAGCGCGAACTCGAACCCGTCGGCCTTCTGCACGCGTTGCCATTCGAGCGCTTTCGCTTCATCGCGGTAGTTGGTCGCAACCTTGTGGCCGGCCTGCGCGAGATGGCGGCAGAGTGCCGTGCCGATGCCGCCGATGCCGCCCGTGACGAGGGCTGTACGTGCCGTCATTGTGTTCCCCTTTTCGAGTTCTGGACTGCGTGCGAGCGCAGGGTGCCGAGCGCGCCGATTGTGCCTGTGCAGCACGCATTAGTCCTTCCGCAATGCGACATGCGCATCACGGGTTCGCGGGATCGCGGCGAGGTCGAAGGTATCAGCGGCGGCCGCAAGCACCTGTGCGACATCGTGCCCGTGGACACGGCGTTGGCCGAGGAACGCGAGTGCGCGGCGCACGCCAGCCAGTGGATCGGTGTCGCTGATCGGTTGCGCATGGTCGCTTTTGGCGAGCTTGCGACCCTCGCCATCGAGCACCAGCGGCAGGTGCAGCCAGCGGGTGTCCGGCAGCCCGAGCAGCCGCCGCAACAGGATCTGGCGCGGTGTCGAGTCGAGCAGGTCGGCACCACGTACGACTGCGCCGATGCCCTGTTCGGCGTCGTCGACGACGACCGCAAGTTGGTATGTGAACATGCCGTCGGCGCGGCGTACGAGGAAATCGCCGACCGCGTCACGCAACGACTGGGTGACGGTGCCATGCACGAGGTCGTCGAAGACGACGTCTTCATCGGGCACGCGCAGGCGCCAGGCGGTATTGCCGCCGCGGCGCAGGCACGCGCGCGGATGGACCCCGCCGAATGGCGCCAGGTCGGCGCGACTGCATGCACACGCGTAGACGTGGCCGGCATCGACCAGAGTGGAAAGCGCCGCCGCGTAAAGGTGCAGCCGCTGCGACTGGCGCACGACCGGGCCATCGGCACGCATGCCATGCGCAGCAAGTGCGGCGATGATCGCGTCGGCTGCACCGTCGACGGTGCGCGGGGCGTCGATGTCCTCGATGCGCACGAGCCATTCGCCGCCGCCGGCGCGCGCGTGCAACCAGCTGCCGAGCGCGGCGACCAGTGAACCGAAATGCAGCGGGCCGGTCGGCGAGGGCGCGAAGCGACCTCGGGCATTCATCGGACCGGCCCGGTACCTGGTGCCGCGAACTTGTCGTGTGGTCCATGGTCAAAATGCAAGACCCGGCTCCCATCCACTTGAAAAGCCGTCAGTTTACCCAATGATCCGGTACGCGATATCGTGTCGCGACCCAGCCCTGCTCAGCGAGGACAGCCATGCGCCGCGTCATACTTTTCATTCTGACCAATCTTGCCGTGATGGCGCTGTTGACCGTCATCGTCAAGCTGTTCGGCATCGACACCTACACCTACCGCAACGGCGGAATCAACCTGCAGGGCATCCTGATCATGTCCGCGGTGATCGGCTTCGGCGGCTCGTTCATTTCGCTGGCAATGTCGAAATGGATTGCGAAGTGGCAGACCAAGGCCCGCGTCATCGAGAACCCAGCCAATCCGACCGAAGCCTGGCTGGTCGCGACCGTGCGCAAGCAGGCCGAAGGTGCCGGCATCGGCATGCCCGAAGTGGCCATCTATGACGCGCCGGAAATGAACGCGTTCGCGACCGGCATGAGCCGCAACAACGCGCTGGTGGCGGTCAGTACCGGCCTGCTGCAGCAGATGAATCGCGACGAGGTCGAAGCCGTGCTCGCCCACGAGGTCAGCCATGTCGCCAACGGAGACATGGTCACGATGACCCTGCTGCAGGGCGTGCTCAACACGTTCGTGATCTTCCTTGCGCGCGTCATCGGCACAGTCATCGATCGCGCGCTCAGCGGTGGCCGCGACAATGGTGGTGGTGGCATTGCCTACTTCGCGATCGTGTTGTTCCTGCAGTTCGTGCTTGGCCTGCTCGCGTCGATCATCGTCATGGCGTTCTCGCGCTGGCGCGAGTTCCGTGCAGATGCCGGCAGCGCGCGACTGTCCGGTCGCGACAAGATGATCGCCGCGCTGTCGCGCCTGAACGCCGACCGCGGACAGAACACGTTGCCGCAGGCGATTCAGGCGTTCGGCATCGCCGGTGGTGGCATGCGCAAGCTGTTCTCGAGCCATCCGCCGATCGAGGAGCGCATCGCCGCATTGCGCGCATCGAACTGATCGGATCGACGCAGGAGACGCCACGAAGAAAGCCCCGCAATGCGGGGCTTTTCTTTTCTGCGTTGAATCTGCCGGAAATGTTCGCCGATTTCGGCGCGAAGCGAGTGACGGTCAGCTGGTGCCGAACTCGTAGGCCATGACCTGCTCGGGCTCCTGCAGGAAGTTGCCCTGCACGAAGTTCACGCCGCAGGTGAAAAGAATCGACATGCTCGTCGCATCCTCGACGAACTCGGCGATGGTCAGCTTGTCGGCGCTGCGCGCCTGTTCGCAGATGCTCTTGATGCGTTCCTGGTTTTCCTTGCTCTTGGGCAGATCGGCCATGAAACTGCGGTCAACCTTGAGGTAGTGCGCGGGAATGTGCTTGAGCAGCTGGAACGAGTTGAGCCCCGATCCAAACTGTTCGAGCGCAAAACCGCAATGCAGTTGCTCCAGCCCCTTGAGGAATGCGCGCGCCGGCTTGAGGTTCGTGACGACCTTGCTTTCCGGCATCTCGAACACCAGGGCGTCACCGCGCAGACGCGAATTCTTCAGCTGCAGGGCGAGCCACGGCAGCAGGCTCTGGTCTTCGAGCGATTGCGGTGTCAGCTTGATGAAGAAGGTGGTCTTGCGTCCTGCGTGTTCGCGCTCGGACAGCGCCCGGATGGCATTGGAGATGACCCAGCGATCGATCGCCGGCATCAACCCATGCTGCTCGGCGATCGGCAGGAAGTACGCAGGCATGATCTCGCCCTTGGCGCCCTTCATGCGCAGCAGGATCTCGTAGTACTCGCCTTCCGCGCCCTGCAGGCTGATGATCGGCTGATAGTAGAGGACGAACGCGTCATTGGTCAGCGCGTCCTTGATCAGCGCGAGCCAGTGGCGATGCTTCTCCGCATCGGCCTTGTCCTGCGCCGACGGATCGAAAATGCGGACGCGGTTGCCGCCCTCGGTTTCCATCGCGCGCAGTGCGCCCGATACCTTGTCGAGTATGGTCGTGCCATTGGCATTCTTCTCGCCGATCAGGCTGCCGCCGACACGCACGGTCAGGTTGATCGACTGCTTGCCTACTTCGAAGATGCGCTCCTCGAAGGCCTTGCGCAGCGTTTCCGCCAGCTGGCGCACGTCATCACCCGCGCGTGACGTGGCGAGGACTGCGAAGGTGTGTTCGCCAAGGCGGCCGGGCACATCAGTGTCTTTCAGATGGCGACGCAACAGGTTGGCCATGTCTCCGAGCAGCAGATCGGTGTTGCCGATGCCGATGCCATCGAGAACCGTGCGGAAGTTGTCCGGTTCGATCAGCAGCAGTCCCTGATCGGATTTGCCTTCTGCAGCGCCGGCGGTGGCGCGATCGAGTTCGGCAATCATGTACTGCCGGTTGAACAGCTCGGTAATGAGGTCCTTGGAACGCAACTGGTCAAGTTCGCGCGCCATGTCGGGATCCAGCGCCTGCTGGCGGAACGTGATCTGCTGGCAGGGCTCGCCTTCATACATCGCTTCGGCGAACTCCATGGTCGCGTCAAACGTCGTTCCATCGCTGCTCCTGGCCTTGAGATTGAGTCGCTGCGGCGGCTTCTCGCCCTTGGACAGGCGCTTGAGCAGTGACTTGAAATCGTCTGCGTCGTCGGCGCCGATCAGGTCGAGAATCGACACGCTCTCGATTTCATCGAAGTCCTCGAACCCGAACGTTTCGAGATAGGCGCGGTTGGCACGCACATGCATGCCTTCATGCACATAGGCGATCGGATCGCGCGACGAGTCGAGCAATGCGCCACAGCGACGCTCGGACTCGCGCAACGCGCTCTCGAGCCTGCGCACACTGCGGCGCATGCTCAGCGACTCGAACTCGCGCTTGATCACGGTCTGCAGGTGCTCGGCCCGGCTGCGCAGGGCCAGCGCACGCACGCCCTCGCGGAACGCGACGACGATGTCGTCGTCATTAAGCTCGCTGCCGTAGCCGATCAGTGTGATGTCCTTGGTGGTTGCGCCGATCGCCGCCGACGCCTGCTTGATGTCGATTGCCTGGCCGCGCAAATTGATCATCACCAGATCGGGCGTCTGGCGTTCGAGCAGCTCCTCGAGTTCCGCTTCGCTGCCGGCGCGCGTCGGGCGCACGCCTATGCCGCCATTGCGCAACATGCTGATCAGTTGTTCGGCTTCTTCCACCGAATCCTCGATCAGCAGCAGCTTGATCACATTGTCTTGTCTGGTCATGGAGTCCGCGCAGTCAGGGGGGCGCAAGAACGGCTTCGGTGATGCGAGTCACCGGGGCGGCGAAAGTTGTACCGTAATCGTTGCACCTTTTCCACACGCTGCGGCGTACTTCGGTCGATCGCCTCACAGCGGCAGCTTGCTCGTCGCGCCTGCCGTTTCGCGCACCAGTTGCGGCACGAGGAAGCCTGGCAGCCGGGCCCGCAAGTCGCCATGCAGCGCGCGCGCGCGGCGATCGTCGACCTCGAAATGGGCAGCGCCGCGCACGCGATCGAGCTGGTGGAGGTAATAGGGCAGGACATGGCAGGCGAACAGCCGTTCGGAAAGCGCAGCAAGCGACTGTACGCTGTCGTTGACGCCGCGCAGCAAAACGCTCTGGTTGAGGACGGTCGCCCCGCTCGAGCGCAAGGCGAGGCATGCCTCGGCGACGCGTGCATCGAGTTCGCTGGCGTGGTTGGCATGGATCACCACCACGCGCTGCAACGGCAGGCCGGAAAGCCAGTCCGTCAGTTCGGCGTCGACACGCTCGGGCAGGACTACCGGCAGGCGCGTGTGAATGCGCAGTCGCGTGACGTGCGGGATCTTCGCCAGACCATCGCCGAGCTCGGCCAGCCGCGCGGTCGACAGCGACAACGGGTCGCCGCCCGACAGGATCACCTCGTTGATCGTTGCGTTGCCGGCGAGATGCTCGAGCGCGACCTGCCAGCGCGAATTGGCGGCAGTCTCCGCCGAGTACGGGAAATGACGTCGAAAGCAGTATCGGCAATGGATCGCGCAGGACCCGGTCGCCACGATCAGCGCGCGACAGGAGTACTTGTGCAGCACGCCGGGTGCAACCCTGGCGTCGAGGTCGCCGACCGCGTCGTCGCCGAATCCAGCCGCCTCGACCAGTTCGCGCGCGCCCGGCAGCACCTGCAAAAGCAATGGATCGTGCCGATCGCCGCGGCGCATGCGCGCGACGAATCCGCGCGGCACGCGCATGCCGAAACCGGTGTCGCCTGCGGCCAGCAGTTCGTCCGCGCAGTCAGCGAGCCCGAGCAGGTCGAGCAGTTCGTGCGGATCGGTGATCGCGTCACGCCAGAGTTCCTGCCAGCGCGGCGCGCGGCCACGCACAGGCACTCGCGGATTGTGTGAGAACGGCGGGCTTGCAGGTATCATGGCGAATCGGTTCCGGCCCTGCCGGTCAACGAATCCACCATTCTAGCCGCTTTCATCGAGCGGCTTTCTTTCAGCGACAGGAGCGGTCCATGGCTTCACATGGAATGAACGACGTCAAGAACGGGCTCAAGATCATCGTCGATGGCTATCCATGCACGATCATCGACACCGAGTTCATCAAGCCCGGCAAGGGCCAGGCCTTCACGCGCGTCAAGTACCGCAATCTGAAGACCGGGCGTACGGTGGAAATGACGATGAAATCGACCGACATGGTCGAGGGCGCCGATGTCGTCGATACCGACATGGAGTTCCTCTACTCCGACGGCGAGTTCTGGCATTTCATGCACCCGACCAACCACGAGCAGATCGCCGCCGACGAGAAGTCGGTCGCCGATGCCGCGAAATGGCTCAAGGGCAACGAGATGGTCATCGTCACGCTGTGGAATGGCGCGCCGCTGCTCGTCTCGCCACCGAATTTCGTCGAGCTGACCATTGTCGAGACCGATCCGGGCGTGCGCGGCGATACCTCAGGGGGCGGCGGCAAGCCGGCCAAGCTCGAGACCGGCGCGGTCGTGCGCGTACCGTTGTTCGTCAACCAGGGCGAGATCGTCAAGGTCGATACACGCAGCGGCGAGTACGTCGGACGGGTCAAGTAGGGCTTCGTTCGTGGACGCCTTGCAACCGGTCGATCTGGTCATCGAGGCGCGCTGGGTGGTTCCGGTCGAGCCGCATGGCGTCGTTCTCGATCGGCATGCAGTGGTGGTCGCGGACGATCGCATTGCCGCGATCCTGCCGATCGATCGGGCGCGTGAACGCTATGCGCCGCGCGAGCGTGCGGTGCTCGACGAACACGTGCTGATTCCGGGGCTGGTCAACGCCCATGTGCACAATCCGATGACGCTGATGCGCGGGCTCGCCGACGACGTGCCGTTCATGCGCTGGCTCAAGGAGTTCATCTGGCCGGCCGAAGCGAAGGTGCTCGGGCCCGAGTTCGTGCGCGACGGCATCGAACTGGCGATCGCGGAAATGCTGCGCGGCGGCACCACGTGCTGCAACGAAAACTATTTCTTCCCCGATGTGCAGGCGGCGACCTATCGACGCCACGGTTTCCGCGCGCGCGTGGGCTTGCCGGTAATCGAGTTCCCGACACCATGGGCGAGCAGCACCGACGAGTATTTCGACAAGGCGCTGGCCGTGCACGACGACTTGCGCGGCGATGTGCTGATCGGCACGGCGTTCGCGCCGCATGCGCCCTACACGGTGTCCGATGCGAGCTTCGAGCGCATCCGCATGTTGTCCGACCAGCTTGATCTGCCCGTGCATCTGCACCTGCACGAAACTGCCGACGAGATTGTCGACAGCATTCGCGACCACGGCATGCGTCCGTTTGCACGTATCAAGCAGCTCGGACTCGTCAACAACCAGCTGATCGCCGTGCACATGACCCAGTTGACCGAAGGCGAGATCGCCGACTGTGCCGCGCATGGTGTTTCGGTCGTGCACAACGTCGAATCAAACCTCAAGCTGGTCAGCGGCTTCTGCCCGGCTGAGGCCCTGCGACGCGCAGGGGTCAATCTCGCCATCGGTACCGATGGCTGTGCTTCGAACAACGATCTCGACCTGTTCGGCGAAATGCGCACGGCAGCGCTGGTCGGCAAGATGGTCGCCAACGACGCGGCCGCACTCGATGCCGCCTCGGTGCTGCGTGCAGCCACGCTCGGTTCGGCGCGCGCGCTCGGTTGGGGTGACGCGATCGGCTCGATCGAAGTCGGCAAGCAGGCCGACCTCGCCGCCGTTCGCCTCGACGATCTCGAGACACAGCCGATCTACAACGTCATCTCGCAGTTGATCTATGTCGCCGGTCGCCATCAGGTCAGTGACGTCTGGATCGCCGGTCGACGCAAGTTGCGCGAACGCGTGCTCGACGCGATGGACATCGGCGAAATCCTGGCCAAGACCCGCCGCTGGCGCGAGCGAATCGCGACAGCATGAACATCGTAGACGGCAATCACTCCATGCAAGCCAACGTCAATCCTGCGGAAGTCGAGAAGTTCGATCGTCTGGCCAGTCGCTGGTGGGATGCAGACGGTGAGTCGCGCCCATTGCATGATCTCAATCCGGTACGGCTCGGCTACATCGCCTCGCATACGACACTGCGCGGCGCCGAGGTGCTCGATGTCGGCTGTGGCGGTGGCCTGCTCAGCGAGGCGCTGGCAGCATCGGCTGCCCGCGTCACCGCGATCGACCTGGCGCCAGCGGTGCTCGACGTCGCGCGCCTGCACCTGCTCGAAAGCGGTCTGACCGTCGACTACCGCCAGATCAGCGCGGAGGATCTGGCCGACGAGAGTCAGTCGAGGTTCGATGTGGTCACCTGCATGGAGATGCTCGAACACGTGCCTGATCCGGCCAGCGTGATCCGCGCCTGTGCCACTCTGCTCAAACCCGGTGGCCGGCTTTTCCTGTCGACACTGAATCGCACCCCGCAGGCGTTCGCAGCCGCGATCGTCGGCGCCGAACATGTGCTGCGCCTGCTGCCGCGCGGTACGCATCAGTACGCGCAGTTCATCAAGCCGTCGGAATTGGCGGGCGATCTGCGCGCGGCAGGACTCGTCGCCGAAGACGTTCGCGGCATCGGCTACAACCCGTTCACGCGCCGCGCATGGCTGCTCGATTCGGTCGCCGTCAACTACCTCGTCTGCGCGCGCAAACCCGGATGAGCGCATTGGCGGTGCCGCACGCGGTGCTGTTCGATCTGGACGGCACGCTGGTCGATTCGTCGCCCGACCTGATCGGTGCACTGGTGACGCTGTGCAACGAAATCGATGCACCGTTGCCGGATGCGAACGAGGTGTCGCGGGTGATCTCGGCTGGCGGCCGCGCGATTCTGTGCCGTGGCCTGCCGGCACTCGACGAGGCGCAGATCGAGGCATTGCTGCCGCACTATCTCGATCTCTACGCGGCCCGCTGCAATGCGTCGACCGAGTTCTATGCCGGCATCGAACCGATGTTGTCCGCGCTCGAAGCGCGAGGCATTGCGTGGGGCATCGTCACCAACAAGGCTGGCTGGCTGGCCGCGCCGGTGGTCGAGCGTTTGCAACTGTCAACGCGCTGCCGTGCGCTCGTCGCCGGCGACACGCTCGCTCAGCGCAAGCCTGATCCACAGCCGGTGCTGCACGCCTGCGCACTGATCGGCGTCGAGCCGTCGCGGGTGATCTTCGTCGGCGACGACCTGCGCGACATCCAGGCCGGATCGGCGGCGGGTACGCGCACGATCGCCGCCGGCTGGGGCTATCTCAATGGTGGCGATCCGCATGCATGGGGAGCGGACCTGGTCGTCGGGTCCAGTGCCGACCTGGTGCGTTCGCTGCTGCCCGACTGAGGCGCGCCACCGGTGGATGCCTGCGCGACATTCGAGCACAAGTGGAGCAATGCGTTCCCCGAGTTCGGACTGGCGTTGCGTTTCCTGCCCGAGTCGAGCCGCCGCGAGCGTTCTGCGCTCGCCTGCATCGGTTTCGAGATAGAACATGTCGCGCTGCGCATCGATGAGCCGCAAGTCGCCGCGGGCAAGCTGAATTGGTGGATGGAAGAACTGCTCTCGATGCGGTCCGGCACGCCGCGGCATCCGCTGACCGAAGCAGTAGCAGGCGCCGCCACGGCAGGTGCGGTTGCTGCGCCGGACTGGCATCGGCTGGCGATCGAGGCGATGGCCCAGCGCGAGCTCGCGCCGTCGGCGTCGCTCGACCAGCGGCTTGCCGTGTGTCGACCGTTCCACCTTGCTTTTTCGCACATCGAGAGCGCGCTGTTCGGTGACGGAGATGCGCATGTGCGCGCCGATGCGCTGGCCTTGTCGCGCGCATTGCGCGACGCCGTTGCGATCGACGCCGCGCATGCGCGAGGCGAATTGTCATTGCCGCTGGACCTGCTCGCCCGCCATCACCTCCCGCGCGCCGAGCTCGGCGTCGACGATCGCGTGCGCGATGCGGCGTTGCGCGAATACTTCGATGCGCTCGCCGCGCGCATGCGTGGCCTCGATCCGCACGCGTTGTCGGTGATCGGCGCGGCCTCGCTGCATGCCGATCGGGTGCGCAGCGTTCGGATTGCGCGATCGCCCAGGCCGCTCGTGCGCGCACGAGAACAGATCGCGCGCTTGCCCATTTCGACGGTCTGGAGCGCGTGGCGTGTGGCGCGCCGCCACAGGCTGCAGGCGGCAAACGCGTTGCATGACCCTTGATCGGCGTACTTGCGCACCCAACATGAAAACGTCGGCTGCACTTGCGGTCGTGCGCCCCGATCTGCGGAAATGGACTGATGACACCCCAGAACCCACTCGCCCGCGTGTTGCCTGATGTCGCCAGCGACGTCGCCACGCTGACCCGCGGCCGGCTCGACTGGGTCGGCATGGACGAGATTGTCGTGCCGGTGCGGATTGCCCAGGCCGACGGCAGTACTGTCCAGTCGCCGGCGCGCGTCGCTGCATTCGTCAACCTGCAGCGCGCCGACGTCCGTGGCATCCACATGTCGCGTCTCTACCTGCACGTAGACCGACACCTTTCGGGCGAAGCGCTGACACCGTGCGCGTTGCGTCGGCTGCTGCGTGATTTTCTCGACTCGCATGCCGATCTTTCCGATCGAGCGCGCATCCACGTGCGCTTCGAGCACATGCTCCGGCGTGCTGCACTGAGCAGCGACAACAGCGGCTGGAAGAGCTATCCGGTCGAAATCGACGCTCGCATCATCGACGGCGAATTCGTGCTCGAGCTGAGCACCGAAGTGCTGTACTCGAGTACCTGTCCGTGTTCGGCGGCGCTCGCCCGCCAACTCATCCAGGACCAGTTCGCGCGCGATTTTCCGGCCGGTCAGGCGGTCGATCGCGAAGCCCTGCACGCATGGCTCGGCAGCGAGGCCGGCATCGTTGCGACCCCGCACAGCCAGCGCAGCAGTGGTCACGTGCGGGTGCGTCTGGCGCCAGGGTTCGACTTTCCCATCGAAGCCATCATCGATGCGCTCGAATCAGCGCTGCAGACGCCCGTGCAGACTGCGGTCAAGCGTGAGGACGAACAGGCATTTGCCTTGCTCAACGGCCGCAACCTGATGTTCTGCGAGGACGCGGCTCGACGCATGCATCGCGCGCTCGATGCCGATGAACGCATCGCCGACTTCCTCGTTCGTGCAAGTCACCACGAGAGTCTGCATCCGCACGATGCGGTGGCGGTGGCGACCAAGGGCATCTGCGGCGGCTTCGGCTCCGATACGTTCGCGCGCTGACCGGCACGATCACGCTCAGCGCGTGCGCTCGAGCACGAGTTGCGGGTCGACGCGCACATCGAACCAGTTCATGCCCCAGTGCAGGTGCGGGCCGGTCGCGCGGCCAGTGGCGCCGACGGTACCGATCACCTCTGCTTGTTCGACACGATCCCCGGGCGCGACGTCGATGCGCGAAAGATGCAGGAAGTTCGAACTCACGCCATGGCCATGGTCGAGCAGCACGGTGCCGCCGGTCAGGTACAGGTCGCCGTCGGCAAACGTCACCACGCCGGCCGCCGGCGCCTTCACCGGAGTTCCGGTCGGTGCAGCAATATCCATTCCGGAATGTCCTGATCCGGCTTTGCCGTTGTACACGCGCTGGGTGCCGAAGCGTCCGCTGATGCGTCCCTCGACCGGGCGAAAGAAGACTTGCGCGAAGTCTGCGCGTGCGTCGTCGCGCGCACGCTCGGCGACCACGCGCGCCTGTTCGCGTCGGATCCGTTCGGCGATCGCCGGCGGCGGATCGACCGTCTTCGGTGGCACGCCGTCGACGTATTCGGTCGGCCAGTCACGCGCGCTGACTGCAATCGAAACCGTCTCCACCGCGGCGCCGGGGCTGCGTACCGAGACATGCACCGGTCCGTGTTCATCGCGGCCGACCCCGAACACGACGCTGCCGTAGGCGGTCACGCGCAGGTCGCGACCGGCGTAGTCGACCTCGCTGCCGGGCGGCACCTTGCCGATCACCAGCGCGCCTTGCGACACGCTCACGGGAAATACCAGATCGCTGGCGCCTGCCGGTCCGATCGCCGCGGGTGCGATCAGCAGCGCGGCGAGCACACAGCAAATGCAACGCATCAGCGCGCGAACTCGAGGCGCGCGCCGCGTGTGCTGTCATCGAGCGTGCCATCGACAAAGCCAAGATGGCCATTGACGAATGTCGCGGCGATGCTGGAACGGAACGTCTCACCCTCGAACGGCGACCATCCACACTTGGACAGCACGTCCTCGCGGCGCACGGTTTGAGGCCTGTTCGGATCGATTACGGTGAGGTCCGCGAAATAGCCTTCGCGCAGGTAGCCGCGTTGCGCCACATCGAACAGCGTGGCCGGTGCATGCGTGACCGACTCGATCAGGCGCTCGAGCGTGAGCTGTCCATCGAACACGCGCTCGAGCGCGCATTGCAATGCGAACTGGACAAGTGGCAAGCCCGATGGCGCCGAGCTGTACGGGTTCGATTTTTCCGACAGCAGGTGCGGCGCGTGATCGGTGGCGAGCACGTCGACGCGCGACTCGGCGAGCGCCTTGATGATCGCCTCGCGATCGGCTGCGGTCTTGATTGCGGGATTGCACTTGATGAGATGACCTAGGCGCGCATAGTCGCCGTCACTGAAGTGCAGGAAATGCACGCAGGTCTCGGCGGTGATGCGCTTGCCGGCGATCGGACCCGGCTCGAACAGCGCAACTTCCTCGGCAGTGGTCAGGTGCAGCACATGCAGCCGCGTGCCGTGCTTCTGCGCGAGGCTGATGGCGAGGCGGGTCGACGCCATGCATGCCTCGCGCGAGCGGATCAGCGGATGTTGTTCGGCCGGGATGTCGTCGCCCCAGCGTGCGCGCGCGACCGCTTCGTTGGCCGAGATCATCGGCGTGTCTTCGCAATGCGTGATGATCGGCACCGGCGCACAGCGGAAGATCGCATCGAGCGTGGCCGGATCATCGACCAGCATGTTGCCGGTCGATGCGCCCATGAACACCTTGACGCCGGGCGCGCTGCGCGGGTCAAGCGTTCGGATCGCCTCGATGTTGTCGTTGGTTGCGCCGAGATAGAACGCATAGTTGACGCGTGAACGCAGCGACCCACGCTGGTACTTGTCTTGCAGCGACGCGGCATCGACGGCCGGCGGCCTGGTGTTCGGCATCTCCATGTAGCTGGTGATGCCGCCTGCCAGACACGCTCTCGATTCACTTTCGAGATCGGCCTTGTGCTCGAAGCCCGGTTCGCGGAAATGTACCTGGTCGTCGATCATGCCGGGTATCAGCCAGCGGCCCGCTGCATCGAAAACGCGCTCGCCCGGTTGCGCGGTGAGCGACGCATCAATGCGTTCGATGCGGCTGTCGCGCACGCGCAGGTCGGCATGGAAGCGTCGGCCCTCGTTGATCAGTTCGGCATTGGTGATGAGCCAGTCAGTCATGGTCGTGTCCGTGGTTGTGTCGGGCAAGATTGCGTGGGCGCCAATGAAACTCGTCTGGCACCGGATCGACTCCGCCGGTGCAAAGCGGCTGGCAGCGCAGCAGACGTGCACTAGCCAGCCACGTACCGCGAAGCGCGCCAAAACGCGCGACCGCAATGCGAGCATACTCGGAGCACGACGGATGGAACCGGCAGCGCTGACCCAGCAGCGGACTGATCCAGCGCTTGTACAAGGCGAGCGGAACGAGGATCAGCCGGGACACATTCATATTTGCCGAAAGGCGCGTCTCGCGTGGTCCGCGGCTCACGAAGCTTCGGTTGCCGGGGGCGGGCACTTAGGCTATAACACGCCGCCGCCGAGTCACAAGGTAAGGACAGAAATGGCGAAGACCAAGCCAAAATCGCGCGCAGCAGCCAAACCGGTCAAGCCGGTCGCCCGCGCGAAGCCCGTAGCCAAAGCCAGTGCCAAGGCCAGCTCGAAGACGTCCAGGCCCGTGAGCAAGGCGAAGAAGCCGGCGGCCAAGCCGACAGCCAAGCCGACAGCCAAGCCGACATCCAAGCCGACATCCAAGCCGACATCCAAGCCGACATCCAAGCCGACATCCAAGCCGACATCCAAGCCGACATCCAAGCCGACAGCGGTCGTCAAGCGGCCGCTGGCGGTGAAAAAGCCTGCAGCGAAATCATCCGTTGCGCGCAAGCCGGTGGCGAAAGCCGTTCCGGCGAAAAAAGCTGCGAAAGCCGCTGCGCTGCCGGTGAAGAATGCAAAGCCGATCGCTGCACCGGCTGCGAACCGAAACCCGGCGAAAGCGATTGCCACGCCAACCACGACTGCAGCAAAAGTACCCCCCTCTTCAAAACCCAGCGAAACCGTGACCGAATCGAAGAAAGCAAAATCCAGCCCGTCCCTGCCGTCTGCAGCACTCAAGCCGCGTGTCGCCAACGACAACGACAATGGCATCACCATGCAGGACGGCCGCTACGCGCTGCCTGCAAACGCCCGCATCGACCTGCCCAATGGCTACCGACCATCCTCGAAAGAGGAATACATGAACCCGAAGCATCTCGAGTTCTACCGGCGCAAGCTGCAAAGCTGGCGCGCCGACCTGGTCGAGGAATCCAAGCAGACCATCGAGAACCTGCGTGACGAAGTCCGCGATGTCGGCGACGAGGCCGAACGGGCCACGCGCGAGACGGAGAATTCGCTCGAGCTGCGCACACGTGACCGCTACCGCAAGCTGATCGCCAAGATCGACAAGGCGCTCAAGCGCATCGAGGAAGGCCGCTACGGCTTCTGCGAGGAGACCGACGAGGAGATCGGCCTCGATCGCCTCGAAGCGCGCCCGATCGCGACGCTGTGCCTCGATGCCCAGGAACGCTGGGAACATCGCCAGAAACAGATGGGCGACTAGGGCGGCAGGGGTCAGGAGCGAGCGGCGAGGGCGCAAGTCCGACTGCCCGTCGCCTTGCCCCTCGTCCCTGACCCCTGCGCTGAATGCCGATGCCACAGACACGCAAGTATTTCGGCACCGATGGCATTCGCGGCCACGTCGGTGAGTGGCCGATCACCGCCGAATTCATGCTCAAGCTTGGCCGCGCCATGGGTGCGGTACTTGCGCGCTCGGCCGAGAAGCCGGTCGTGCTGATCGGCAAGGACACGCGCGTTTCCGGCTACATGTTCGAATCGGCGCTCGAAGCCGGTCTGCTCGCGTCGGGAACCGATGTTCGCCTGCTCGGTCCAATGCCGACGCCCGGCGTCGCCTACCTGACCCGCTCGATGCGTGCCGATGCCGGCATCGTCATCAGTGCTTCGCACAATCCGCATCACGACAACGGCGTGAAGTTCTTCTCGGCGATCGGAGAGAAACTCGACGACGAGGTCGAGTCTGCGATCGAAGCCGAGCTCGAGGCGCCTTTCACCACGGTTGCCTCGGCGTCGATCGGCAAGGCCATGCGAATCGACGATGCATCGGCCCGCTATCTCGAGTTCTGCAAGTCGACCGTGTCACGGTCGTTCAACTTGCACGGCGTGCACATCGTCCTCGACTGCGCGCACGGCGCCACGTACCAGATCGCGCCGAAAATGTTCAGCGAGCTCGGGGCGACCGTGGCCGCGATCGGCAATCGACCCGATGGCCTCAACATCAACCATGAGGTCGGCTCCACGAGTCCGGCTGCGTTGAGTCGCGCGGTGGTCGATGCCGGTGCCGATCTCGGCATCGCGTTCGATGGCGATGGCGATCGTCTGCAGATGGTCGACCGCGACGGTCGCGTCATCGACGGCGACGAACTGCTCTACATCCTCGCCGTCGACTGGCATGCGCAGGGTCGGCTGCGTGGGCCGATGGTCGGCACGCTGATGAGCAACTTCGGCCTCGAACAGGCGATGGGTCGGCTTGGCGTGCCGTTCCTGCGCGCCAAGGTCGGCGACCGCCATGTCATGCAGCAACTGCGCGAGCACGCCGGCGTGCTCGGTGGTGAAACATCGGGACACATCCTCTGCCTCGATCGCGTCTCCACCGGCGATGCGATCGTCAGCGCGCTGCAGGTGCTCGAAGCGCTGATGCGCAGCGGCCGTTCGCTTGGAGAATGCGCCGACGGCATGCACAAGATTCCGCAGACCACCGTCAACATCCGTGCCGCAGGCGGCGCTGCGCTGGTCGCCGACACCGGCGTGCAGTCGACACTGGCGCGCGTGCGCACCGAGCTGGAGGGGCAGGGACGCGTGGTGCTGCGTCCGTCGGGCACCGAGCCGCTTGTGCGTGTCACCGTCGAAGCGACCGATGCGGCACTCGTTGCGCGCCTCGTTGACGAACTTGCCGGTGCGGTGCGGGCGGCGAGTGCACGCGCCGCGTGACTGGCCAAGTGGTGTTGACTCCCGACCGGAACTTGCAATGAAACACGTGCCAACCCTCGACATCCGTCGCTATGAGTCCGATCGCGAGGCATTCGTTGCCGAGCTCGGTGCCGCCTACCGCGAGTTCGGTTTCTGCTGCATCAGCGGACATGGCATCGCCAAGGCCGATATTGATGGCGCCTACGACGCATTCCTGCGCTTTTTCGCACTGCCGTCCGAGGTGAAGCGGCGTTACCACCTGTCGGGTACTGGCGGTGCGCGCGGCTACACGCCATTTGGTGTCGAGACGGCAAAAGACTCGTTGTATCCCGATCTCAAGGAGTTCTGGCACATCGGCCGCGAACTTCCGCGCGATTCCAGATATGCCGACGTGATGCCGCCGAACGTGTGGCCGGATGAAGTGCCTGAGTTGCGCGAGCGCGGCTACGCGCTTTACGAGGCGCTCGATGCGCTCGGCTCACGGATACTGCGCGCCCTCGCGCTGCATATCGATCTGCCCGAAAACTTCTTCGCCGACAAGACCCGCTTTGGCAACTCGATCCTGCGCCCGATCCACTATCCGCCGATCACCGCACCGGATGTTCCGAACGTGCGCGCCGGTGCGCATGAGGACATCAACTTCATCACCCTGCTGGTCGGCGCAAGCGCGGCCGGACTCGAAGTGCTGACGCGCGAGGGCAATTGGCTGCCGATCACGACCACGGGCGATGCGATCGTCGTCAACATCGGCGACATGCTGCAGCGGCTGACCAACCACGTGTATCCGTCGACCACGCACCGCGTGGTCAACCCGCAGGACGACAGCGCGCGCAAGCCACGCTATTCGGTGCCGTTCTTCCTGCATCCGAATCCGGACGTCGAGCTTGGCGTGCTGCCCTCGTGCACCAGTGCCGACAACCCGAGTCGCTATCCGACGTCGATCACCGCGCACGAATACCTGCTCGAGCGTCTGCGCGAGATCAAGCTAATCTAGGGATGCTCTGCTGACGCTTCTTTCTGTCATTCCGGCGAACGCCGGGTTGCCAACGGACGCAATCCGGTCATCCAGCGCCTTCAACAGATTGATGGTTCAATGGATGCCGGCTTTCACCGCGATGACGGCTTGATCAGAGGATCCTCGGACGCAGGTCAATGGTGCACGGGGCGACCGGGCCATCCCCGCTCGATCACGGCGTCTGCTTGCGGAACTGCCGTGACTTGCGGCCGATCAGGCTCAGCGCGAGTCGATCCGGCATGAGCTTGAATGCGGACTTGATCGCGCGATTGATGGCGCCGTTGATGTAGACCGCATCACCACGCTCAACCGCCTCGAGGCCCTGCGCGGCGACTGTGTCGGCGTCCATCCACATCCATTTCGGCAGTTTCGACATCATCGCTCGCGAGCCGGTCACGTCGTGGAACTCCGAGTAGGTGAAGCCCGGGCACAGTGCGCAGGTATGCACGCCTTCGTGCCCGTACTCGAGCGCGAGCGCCTGCGACAGCCTGACCAGATACGCCTTGGCGCCCGCGTACAGTGTCTGCCCGGCGGAACCCGGCACATGACCGGCCAGCGACGCGACATTGATGATGCGACCACGCTTGCGCGCGCGCATGCCGGGCAGAAGGCGATGGCACAGTTCGGTCGGCGCGGTCATCAGCACCTGCATGAAGTCCGCCTGTGTCTGCCATTCCTGCGCGAGGAAATAGCCGCTGACGCCATAGCCTGCGTTGTTGACGAGGACGTCGATCGGAATCTGCCGTTGCGCGAGCTCGGCAGTGATTGCTGCCGGAGCCTGCGGATCGGCCAGATCGGCGACGATCACGACAACCTCGATGCCATGCGCCGCGCGCAACTGGCCGGCGAGGCCATCGAGGCGATCGCGGCGGCGTGCCGTCAGCACCAGCGACTGGCCACGGCGGGCCAGCAGGGTTGCGAACGCGGCGCCGATGCCGGCCGACGCGCCCGTCACGAGCGCGTGGCCCGGATACGGTGAAGGCATGGCGTGCTCCGTCGTCGAGTTGGCGCAAGCCTACCGGTTCCGCGGCCGGTCGTGCTCGAAAGCGCCACGGCGGTTTGCGGCGCGACGATGCCATCGCTATCCTTCGCGGCACTTCGCAGCCCCCGGAGATCACGATGCGCGGCAAGCTGGTCGCCGGAAACTGGAAAATGCATGGGTCGCGCGCGATGGCTCGCGAGCTGGTCGGTGCGGTCGCCACCGCCGCGCCGGCCGGCATCGACATCGCGATCATGTCGCCGTTTCCCTATATCGCCGAACTCGTGCTCGGGCACTCCTGCTCGACCATCCAGTTCGGTGCGCAGGACCTCAGCGAGCACGATGCGGGTGCCTTCACCGGCGAAGTGTCGGCGGCCATGCTCGCCGACATCGGCTGCCGCTGCGTACTGGTCGGCCATTCCGAGCGGCGCCAGCTGCACGGCGAAACGGATGCGGTCGTGGCCCGCAAGTTCGTCGCCGCACAGCGCGCCGGTCTGCTGCCGATGCTGTGCGTGGGTGAGCTCATCGTTCACCGGGATGCGGGTGAAACCGAGGCAATCGTCGGTGAGCAGCTCGATGCGGTGATCGAGCTGGCCGGTGTCGGCGCGTTCGCCAATGCCGTGGTCGCCTACGAGCCGGTTTGGGCGATCGGCACCGGCCGTACCGCGACACCGCATCAGGCGCAGGAAGTGCATGCGTACATACGTGACAAAATCGGTTCGCTCGATGCTACAATTGCTGGCTCGCTTCGCATCGTCTACGGCGGCAGCGTCAAGGCCGTCAATGCCGGAGAGTTGTTCGCCGGGCCCGACATCGATGGCGGGCTGATCGGCGGTGCCTCGCTGACGGCGTCCGAATTCATTGCCATTTGCGTCGCCGCCGATTCGGCGGCGAACTGATCTGCAGGTCCAGAATGTTTCCTATCATTGCCCAGGTTTTCTACGTGTTGATCGCCATCGCGATGATCACGCTGATCCTCATGCAGCGTGGTGCCGGCGCCAATGCCGGCTCCGGCTTCGGAGGTGGTGCTTCCTCGACGGTGTTCGGTGCGCGCGGTTCGGCGAATTTCCTTTCGCGCAGCACGGCAGTCCTGGCCGGTTTGTTCTTCCTGCTCAGCCTTGGCATGGGCATTTACCATGGTCGTCCGAGCGTGGTCAGCTCATCCGACGATCTGGGCATCATGGCCGGTGCGGTTCCAGCGCCGAGCACACCAGCGGACGGTGACGTACCGGCAGCAACGCTGGATGCGCCGCCAGCGACGGATACGCCAGCGGCCGTTCCGGTCGATGCGGCGCCGGTGCCGGTACCGACGTCCGATGCGGTGCCGCCTGTCCAGCCAGAGCCAGCCAAGCAAGAGGGGAAGGACGGAGCTTGATCGCGTTGCCCAGGTGGCGGAATTGGTAGACGCACTACCTTGAGGTGGTAGCGGCGAAAGCTGTGGGGGTTCGAGTCCCCCCTTGGGCACCAAATTGCAGGTAACCGTTGTTGTCGTGTTTGTTTGCGGCAGCCGCTGATGCGCTGAACGGCGCGGAGGTGTGTGTGCTTTCCGAGTATTTCCCTGTTCTTCTTTTCCTCGCCGTGGCGACCGTCATCGGCATCGCCCTGCTTGTGCTCGGCAATCTGCTCGGCCCGAAAAAGCCCGGCGCCGAGAAGCTCGCGCCGTACGAGTGCGGTTTCGAGGCGTTCGAGGACGCGCGCATGAAGTTCGACGTGCGCTACTACCTGGTCGCGATCCTGTTCATCATTTTCGATCTCGAGGTGGCCTTCCTCATTCCGTGGGCGGTCGTGTTCGAGGATGTCGGCGTGCCCGGCCTCGTCGCCATGGGCATGTTCCTGTTCATCCTCGTGCTCGGCTTCGTCTACGAATGGAAAAAGGACGCGCTCGAATGGGAGTGAGCGATTCGATCAGCCGCATGATGCACAACCCGACCCCGAGCGGTCCGGTCGACGACATCCTGCGCCCCGGTGACGACAACCCGCTGCTTGAGCGCGGCTTCGTCACCACCAATGTCGATGTGCTCGTCAACTGGGCGCGTACCGGTTCGATGTGGCCGATGACGTTCGGTCTCGCCTGTTGCGCGGTCGAGATGATGCATGCCGGTGCGGCGCGGCTCGACCTCGACCGCAACGGTGTGATCTTTCGTCCGTCGCCACGACAGTCCGACGTCATGATCGTGGCCGGCACCCTGGTCAACAAGATGGCTCCCGCGCTGCGCAAGGTGTATGACCAGATGCCCGAGCCGAAGTGGGTCATCTCGATGGGATCCTGCGCGAACGGCGGTGGCTACTACCACTACTCCTATGCGGTCGTGCGCGGCTGCGACCGCATCGTTCCGGTCGATGTCTACGTGCCGGGCTGCCCGCCAACGGCCGAGGCGTTGATCCACGGGATCCTGCAGTTGCAGAAGAAGATCCGCCGCACCAATACGATTGCGCGCTGAGCACGAAATGAGCGAACCCGACGTCATCGCACGCGCCCTGGAGGCCCATCTGGGCGGCATGATCGTGTCGCTGACCGGCGTCGGTGCCGACACCACGATCGAAGTGCTGCCGGAAAACTGGACCACCGTGGCGACACTGCTGCGCGATGTGCCAGCGCTTGCGTTCGAGCAGGCGGTCGATGTCTGCGGTGTCGATTACCTCAGTTATGGCGATGTCGAATGGGATACCCGCGACGTATCGTCGGAAGGGTTCTCGCGCGGCGTCGAAGGCGAGGGCGCGGGACGCTTCGACTGGGCCAATCGACCGCTCGGCGGCCCCGTCCCGCGTCGATTCGCCGTGGTCGTGCACCTGCTCTCGCTGACCCACAACTGGCGGCTGCGGTTGCGAGCATTCTGCGTAGACGACGATGTTCCCTCGTTGCCGACATTGACCGACATCTGGCCTGGCACGAATTGGTTCGAGCGCGAAGCGTTCGACTTGTTCGGCATCGTCTTCGAGGGCCATCCGGACCTGCGCCGCATCCTCACCGACTACGGTTTCGTCGGTTTCGCCTTCCGCAAGGATTTCCCGCTGATCGGTAACGTTGAAGTGCGCTACGACCCCGACAAGAAGCGCGTGATCTACGAACCGGTATCGATCGAGCCGCGCGTGCTCGTGCCGCGCACGATCCGTGACGATTCGCGCTACGAGCAGGCGTCAGCCGAACGCAAGGCGGGGAAGTAGATCGTGGAAGAGATCCGCAACTACACGATGAATTTCGGCCCGCAGCATCCGGCCGCGCACGGCGTGCTGCGCCTCGTCCTCGAGATGGACGGCGAGACCGTCATGCGTGCCGATCCGCATATCGGCCTGCTGCACCGGGGCACCGAGAAGCTGGTCGAATCAAAGCCGTTCAACCAGTCGATCGGCTACATGGACCGGCTCGACTACGTGTCGATGATGTGCAACGAACACGCCTACGTGCGCGCGATCGAGAACCTGCTGCAACTCGACGTCCCGGTACGTGCGCAGTGGATCCGCACGATGTTCGACGAGATCACGCGCATTCTCAACCACCTGATGTGGATCGGTTCGAACGGACTCGACCTCGGTGCCATGGCGGTGTTCCTCTACGCGTTCCGCGAGCGTGAGGAACTGATGGACTGCTACGAGGCGGTGTCGGGCGCGCGCCTGCACGCGACCTACTACCGTCCCGGTGGCGTCTATCGCGACCTGCCCGAGCAGATGCCAAGGTACAAGGAGTCTCGCTGGCACAAGGGCGCCGACCTCAAGCGCTTCAATGCCTGGCGCGAAGGCTCGATGCTGGATTATCTCGATGCCTTCTGTGCGGACTTTCCGAGCAAGGTCGACGAGTACGAGGAATTGCTGACCGGCAACCGCATCTGGAAGCAGCGCACCGTCGACATCGGCGTGATCTCGCCAGAGACGGCCACGGCCTGGGGCATGAGCGGGCCGATGCTGCGCGGTTCCGGCATCGCCTGGGACCTGCGCAAGAAGCAGCCGTATGCGAAGTACGACGAGGTCGACTTCGATATTCCAGTCGGCGTCAACGGTGACTGCTACGACCGCTATCTCGTGCGCGTCGAGGAGATGCGCCAGTCCAACCGCATCATCCAGCAGTGCGTGAAATGGCTGAGGGCGAATCCGGGTGACGTGATCGTGCGCAACTTCAAGGTTGCACCGCCACGACGCGAGGAAATGAAGGACGACATGGAAGCGCTGATCCATCATTTCAAACTGTTCACCGAAGGCTATTGCGTGCCGGCCGGCGAAACCTACGCGGCAGTCGAGGCACCGAAGGGCGAGTTTGGCTGTTACCTGATTTCCGACGGCGCCAACAAGCCGTTCCGCTGCAAATTGCGCGCACCCGGCTTCGCCCACCTGTCGTCGATGGACGAAGTCGTGCGTGGCCACATGCTCGGCGACGTCGTCGCGATGATCGGCACCTACGACGTGGTGTTCGGGGAGATTGATCGATGATTTTTCCGGAAATGCGCAATGCGGAATCTGGAATGGCAAGGGCGTCGGTGTCGCCGTCCCGTTTCGCAGCCGGATGCGTCGATATGGCGGGCGTCGTCTGTGTTGTCCGATCCCCGATTCCCGATTCTCTGTTTCCGGGCAACGAGCCATGAAAGCCACCGGCACCTGGAACGAAATCAAGGACGTCGATCCGCTGGTCGTGTTGAGCGCGCATACGCGTGAGCACATTGATCACTGGGTCGCCAAGTTTCCGTCCGATCGCAAGCGGTCTGCCTTGATCCAGGCCTTGTTCGTGACGCAGGAACAGAACGTCGGGTTCCTGACCGACGAACTGATCATGGCCGTTGCGCGCTATCTCGATTTGCCCCAGGTGTGGGCGTTCGAGGTGGCCAGTTTCTACTCGATGTTCGAGACGCGCCCGGTCGGGCGCAACAATGTCGCGATCTGCACGAACATTTCGTGCTGGCTCAACGGTGCCGAAGACCTCGTCCGGCATTGCGAGAAGAAACTCGGTACCCGACTCGGCGAAAGCACGGCCGATGGCCGCATCTATCTCAAGCGCGAGGAAGAATGCCTCGCCGCCTGTTGTGGTGCGCCGATGATGGTCGTCAATGGCCATTACCACGAGAAGCTCGACACCGCCAAGGTGGACGAGATTCTCGACAACCTGAAATGACAGTCCCTTTTTGAACAGTGCGGCCATGGATGGCCGCTTTTTGACCCTCGCGACCACGAGGGTCGCAAAGGCAAACGTTTATGGCATTCGGTCCCGCCCCGCAGGAACACCAGGTCGTCTACACGACGTTGCATTTCGATCAGCCGTGGACGTACGAGAACTATCTCAAGGTCGACGGTTATTCGGCGTGGAAGAAGATCCTTGCCGAGAAAACCGACCCGGCAACGATCATCGACGAGCTCAAGAAGAGCGCACTGCGCGGCCGCGGTGGCGCCGGTTTTCCGACCGGTCTCAAGTGGTCGTTCATGCCCCGCACGGCGCCCGGTCAGAAGTACATCCTGTGCAATTCGGATGAGTCCGAACCCGGTACGTGCAAGGACCGCGACATCCTCCGCTTCAACCCGCACGCGGTCATCGAAGGTCTCGCCATCGCGTGCTACGCGACCGGATCGACGGTTGCCTACAACTACCTGCGCGGCGAGTTCCACCACGAGCCATTCGAGCATTTCGAGCAGGCGCTCAAGGACGCCTATGCGGCAGGCCTGCTCGGCAGCAATATCGGCGGCTCCGGCATCGATGTCGACATCCACACGGCACTCGGCGCTGGTGCCTACATCTGCGGTGAGGAAACCGCGATGATGGAATCGCTCGAAGGCAAGAAGGGCCAGCCGCGCTACAAGCCGCCGTTTCCGGCCAACTTCGGCCTCTATGGCAAGCCAACCACGATCAACAACACCGAGACCTACGCCTCGGTGCCGGCGATCCTGCGTCGTGGCGGCGAATGGTTTCTCAATCTCGGCAAGCCGAACAATGGTGGACCGAAAATATTCTCGGTGTCGGGCCACGTCGCCCGTCCCGGCAATTTCGAGATCCGCCTCGGCACGCCGTTCGCCGACCTGCTCGCGATGGCCGGCGGCATGCGCAATGGCAGCAGACTCAAGGCAGTGATTCCGGGTGGATCGTCGATGCCGGTGCTGCCCGGCGAAACGATGATGGCGCTGACCATGGACTACGATGCGATCCAGAAAGCCGGCTCCGGCCTCGGCTCCGGCGCGGTCATCGTCATGGACGAAACAACCTGCATGGTGCGCGCGTGCCAGCGCATCGCGCGCTTCTACTACGCCGAATCCTGCGGTCAATGCACGCCGTGTCGCGAAGGCACCGGCTGGATGTACCGCCTGCTCACGCGCATCGTCGAAGGCGACGCCGTACTCGGTGACCTCGACATCCTCAAGCAGGCCGCAGGTCAGATCGAGGGACATACGATCTGTGCGTTCGGCGAAGCCGCTGCCTGGCCGGTGCAGGGTTTCCTGCGCCACTACTGGCACGAATTCGAGTACTACATCGTCAACAAGCGTTCGATGGTCGGCGATCCAGCGCTGGGAGTGGC
>JBBSOU010000015.1:0-45911 GCA_038259445.1 Lysobacterales bacterium
CGACGCCTGACCCCGACGCACGCTCGCGATGGATGTTCCAATCAGGAGTCACCGCGACTGAACTGCATCCTGCACACCAAGCCTTTGCGGGAGCGACTTCATTCTCGCTCGGAATCCTCAGGCGTTCGCAAACGCACATACGGGTCTCGCGTGCGAAGTTGGCAGGCGTCGCAACCGCGCGAAAGCACCACCTTCGAGACGAGCGTAGCGCCGACCGCCGCAACTTGGCTCCAACCCACCGCTTCCGCTATGCTTCGCGCCCTACGTGAGCGCCACTGCCGACACTGGCAATGGCGTGGCGAAACAGATCACGGGGCGGTAGCTCAGCTGGGAGAGCGTCGCGTTCGCATCGCGAAGGTCAGGGGTTCGATCCCCCTCCGCTCCACCAATAAACGAAGGAGGGCCGCGAGGAGTCGCGGCCCTTTTTCGTTGCGCCATCGATCGCCCGCCGCGATCCTTCAGCCCTCTCCTACGCAGCGCACTCGTGCGCAGCGCGCTCGCGAGGCAGGCGGTTATGCTTGGGCGATCGCGAAAGCCAACCGATGCCGGCAGCCATGAGCCACGAGCGCCAAGCCGAATCCCGCGATCCAGGCGGCGACCCGGGAGACATCGCCGCTGACGTGCTCGCCAGCGTGCACACCAGCGGCTTTCCCGATCTTCTGCGCGCGCTCGGCGGCTGCCTCGTGGTCAGCACGTATCAGGCCGGCAAGCTGGTGATCCTGCGTGCCGATGGCGCGACCATCAATACGCATTTTCGTGCCTTCATCCGGCCGATGGGCATGGCCGCCGATCGTGGCCGGCTTGCGCTCGGCACACACGTCGAAATCATCGAGTTCCGCAACATGCCGGCGGCAGCGGATCGGCTGCACAACCCGCCACGCCACGATGCGGTGTATCTCGCGCGGCGTGTGCACATCACCGGCGCCATCGACATCCACGAGATGGCGTGGGATGGCGATGGCGAGCTGTGGTTCGTCAATACCCTGTTTTCGTGCCTGTGCACGCTCGATGCGTCATCGAGTTTCGTGCCGCGCTGGCGACCGTCGTTCGTCAGCAGCCTGGCGCCCGAGGATCGATGTCACCTCAATGGCATCGCCATGCGTGACGGGCGTCCGAGATACGTGACGGCTTTCGCGCAGACCGATACCCCGCAAGGCTGGCGTGCGAACAAGCGCGACGGCGGCGTGCTGATCGACGTCGAGTCGAACACGGTGATCGCAGATGGCCTGTCGATGCCGCACTCGCCGCGCTGGCACGACAATCGAGTGTGGCTGCTCGAGTCGGGCCGCGGCGCACTGGTGACGATTGATGCGGACACCGGCGCCAAAACCACCCTCGCGCGACTGCCCGGTTTCGTGCGCGGCCTCGACTTCATGGGGCCGATCGCCTTCGTCGGCCTGTCGCAACTGCGTGAGAACAATGCGTTCACGGACATCGAGATCACCGACGAAAATCCCGAGCGCCAGAGCGGTGTATGGGCGGTGCATGTGCACACCGGCAATACCGTTGCCCTGCTCAAGTTCACCGGCGGCGTGCAGGAAGTATTTGCCGTGCAGGCACTGGCCGGCGTGATGTACCCGGACATCCTGCATGAGGGAGACACGCTGGCGACGTGCTACGCGCTGCCGGATGAAGCGCTGCTCGAGGTGGCGTTGACGCCGAGGCTTGAGCGGTCGGAAGATGCGCCGTGAGCCGGTGGCGATCGTGCGCAACACCCGTCTGCTGTGCCAGAACACTTTGACCGTGGACCGACCGCATTGATCCAGTACCTTCGCGACGTAAGTCGCGATGACGACATGCGGGACTCGGTGACCATCGCACCGACTGCCTTGGCGCAGACAGATCCACGCCGAGGCAGACAGCAACTTGGTGCACAGGCACGGTGGCCAATCAGATGATGCCGAACAGCTTGAGGGCGATGATGCCGATGACGGGCACGCCGAGGAACCAGAGCAAGATGCCTTTTTTCATGTCGATACTCCACGGTCAGGGAGCACGACTCTGACGCGCGGGCGCTGAATGCAGCCGTAGCTTTTCGTCAATCGCCGATCCCCCATTCAGCGACCGATCACGCAATCCACTCATGGTGTCGCTCAAGCGTCGCCGCGGCATCACCGGCGACGATGTCTTCGTCCCAGTCCTCCATCAGCGTGATCAGCAAAAGTTTCTCGAACTCGCCGGCGAAGCGCTGCGCAACGGCATCGGGATCGCGGATGCGCTTGGCATCGCCGATCAAGCCGAAGTACACGTTGCCGTTGTAGCTGAGGATCGACAGGCCGACGCCAATCGAGCCGGACTGCGGCACCCAGAACATCAGTTCTCGCACCTCGACGCCGGCAAGATACAGCGGCTGCTGCGGCCCCGGCACATTGGTCGCCACCACCGACGCCTTTCGACTGAACAGCTCCAGTGCCGGTCCCTGCAACGATTGCGGACCCATGCCAACGACCGCAAGCAACCCGAGCGTGACCATCGCCTGGCGCGAACGCTTGAGCTCGCGCATGCTCGCCGCGACGCGCTCGAGGCGACGCAATGGATTGGCTTCGCCGATCGGCAGTTCGAGGAAGACAAGACCGAAATGATTGCCGAGTCGCTTGGCATGTTCGAGTGGGCGCAGATTGACCGGCACGGTCGCGCGGATCGTCACGCCATCGACCGGATGCCCTTCGTCGCGCAGATAGCCACGCAGCGCACCACTCGCGCAGGCAAGCAGCACATCGTTGACCGTGCAGTCGAGCGCGCGCCCGAGTGTCTTGACATCCTCGAGCGGCAGCGGGTCGGCCCATGCCACACGCTTGATGACCCCTAGCGGACCCTTGAGCTGGGTCGCGGGATCATCGGCGAGGCTGAGCGCGATCGCGAGCTCGCGCGTGATGTCGCCGCCCTCGCGCGCGACCTCGGCGGCAACCGCCGGGTCGGCCAGCATTTCGGAAAACTTGTGCCAGACCTTGCCACCCACCTTGACCGCCTTGCCGAGGCCGGCCTGCGCCGGTTCGAGCATGCGTTGCCATACGTTGCCGCCGTCTCGCTGCAACCAGGTCCTGGCCAGATCGGCCTTCTGTTTCGCGTCCGGAGCGGTATCGGTCAGCGACAGCATGACCTGCACGAGGGCGAGGCCGTCGGCGTAGCAGTGGTGGATGCGCGCGATCAGCACGCCGCCACCGCGGTAGTTCTCGACGATGTGAAACTGCCACAGCGGTTTGGAGTGATCGAGCGACGACGAAGTCAGCTCGCCGACGAAAGCCTCGAGTTCGCGCTTGTCGGCCGCGCCCGGCAACGCGCAGACGCGCACATGCCAGTCGAGGTCGAAGTCGGCATCGGTTTCCCAGAACGCCGACGTTGCCGTGTTGACCGCCTTCTGGCGGAAACGACGGTAGGCGAGGAAACGGTCACCAAGCAGCGCCTTGATTGCCGGCGCATCGAGTGGCGCGGCGAACATCATGACGCCGGTGATCATCATGAGGTTGGTCGGACGCTCCATGCGCAGCCACGCCGTGTCCACTTTCGACATCGGTTCGCGCTTTGGTCCCGCCACCTCGGACATGCTCGCCTCCCCGCTGCCGTCGTCGAAACCGTGTCGAGCCATCGTTGGCCTCTGTCACAGTCGCGCAAGCATCCCGGTCCGACGTCGAAAACGCAATGTCCGTGCCGCGATCAGGCCGGCGCGCGTGCCAGCGCCTGCCACGCCTCAAGGGCCACGTCGCGTGAACGCGTGAGATCGACAATCGGCGCCATGTAGCCGCTGCGGGCGAGAAAATCCGGATCGGTCCACGGCTTGTGCACAATCGAGTTCGGCGCATCGGCGAGCTCGGGTACCCAGCGCTTCACGTAGACCCCGTCAGGATCGAACTTCTCGCCCTGCGTGACCGGATTGAAGATGCGGAAATACGGGGAGGCGTCGACACCGCAACCGGCGGTCCACTGCCAGCCCTGCGAATTGTTGGCGAGATCGGCATCGACCAGCGTGTCCCAGAACCAGCGCGCGCCATGCACCCAGTGCTGGCGCAGGTTCTTGGTCAGGAACGAGGCGACCAGCATGCGCACGCGGTTGTGCATGGTGCCGGTGTGCCAGAGTTCGCGCATGCCGGCGTCAACCATCGGAACGCCCGTCTGGCCGCTTTGCCACGCGCGCAACAGGCGTGCATTGCGCGGTTTCCAGCGAAAGCCGTCGAAACGCGCGTTGAGGTTGCGCTCGGGCATCTGTGGAAAGTGGAACAACAGATGCTGGGAGAACTCACGCCAGCCGAGTTCGCGCAGGTAGAACTCGGCACCTTCCGACAGCGATCCGCGCTGATTGCCGGCCAACTGCCAGGCGATCTGGCGCGGCGAGATCTCGCCGAAATGCAGATGCGGCGAGATCAGCGACGTGCCCACGCGGTCAGGACGATCGCGCTCGGCCCGGTAGTCATCCACCACGCCGTCGATGAAGGTGCCCAGGCGCTCGGCGGCGCCGGCTTCGCCTGGTGTCCAGTGCGCGTCAATACCGCTGTCCCAGCGAATCGTCGGCAGCAGCGCAAGTTCGTCGATGGTCAATGCGCCGTCGACCAACGCCGGGGCAATGCGCTTCGGCGCATCGAGCGGTGGCAATGGTTCGAGCCGTGCGCGCGCATTGCGCCAGAACGGCGTGAACACACGATACGGTTGCTGCTGGCCGGTTTCGATTTCCCATGGCTCGAACAGCACATTGGCCTTGTGGCTTCGTGCATCGATGCCGTCTTCGCGCAGCGACGCCTTGATGTGCGCATCACGCGCGATCACCGCAGGCTCGTAGAGGCGGTTCCAGTGCACGGCCACCGCACCTGACCGCGCGATCAGGGTTCGCAGCGTCTCGAGCGTCGGTCCGCGCGCGACATGCAGGGCGGCACCGCGCTTGCCGAGGTCGACAGACAGTGCTTTCAGCGAATGATGCAGCCACCAGCGACTGGCCGCACCGGGCGCCCATGGCGCTTCCTCGTCGGGCGCTTCGATGTACACCGGCAGCACGCGGTCATGCGCGCGCAAGGCCGCATCGAGTGCGGGGTTGTCGGCAATGCGCAGGTCGCGGCGGAACCAGACGATGGCGGTCGACATGCAGGGCTTCCACTTCGGTTCGGCGCGTACTTTACCGCGCGTCATCGACAGCCATCTGCCACCGCGTCGATCGACCGCGCGAGTGTCGCGAGGCGAATCGTCCGCAAGGCCGGGTCGCGCCGCGAAAACGCATATCTCGCCCGACGATCGTCGCAATCGCGCCGCTATACTTCGCGCGGGGAGCGAACGCAGGCAATGATGCTGGCGCGGCATCCCTCAATGTGTCAGCCCACCACGGAAAATCCCGATGAGTCTGCCCCTGTCCGTTTCGCGCCTCGGCCGCCTCACGGCGATTCTGGTCGTTTCCGGTTGCCTGCTGGTCACTGCCTGCAGCAAGCCGCCGAGTGGCGTTCCGGACGTGCAGGGCACGCCGCCGATCCAGGCCGAGCAGGCAAAGCCTGTCCAGCCCGAGGGATTCGGCATCGTCTCGGCGCGCGCCGAACCTTTCCAGGGGCAGCTCGCGCTCGCGCTCGAGTTCTCGCAGGCGCTGACCGGCTCGCAGCCCTTCGATTCGATGATCGTCGTCACCGACGCCAACGGCGCGACGGTGAGCGGAAGCTGGGCGCTCGACGAAGACAACAAGACCCTGCGCTTCCCGTTCGTGCAGGCCAATACCAACTACAGCGTGCGCGTGAAGGGCGGCATCGCCGGCGTCGACGGCAAGACACTCGGCAGCGAAACAAGCAAGTCGGTGTACACCGGGCCACTCGAACCGGCCGCCGGTTTCGCTGCACAAGGCAGCGTGTTGCCGGCACGCGAAACGCGCGGATTGCCGGTCGTTTCGGTCAATGTCAAGGAAATCGATGTCGAGTTCCTGCGCGTGCGCGATGGCGAAATCGCGAATTTCTTCGCCGCCTACCAGAAGAATGGCAAGCGCGGTTCCTGGGATCTCGATCCGCAGTACGGCTGGTACGGCAGGGCCGGAAAGCCGATTGCCAGGATCGCCGATTCGGTCTACGCCAACCGCTTCGTGCTGAGTGGCAACGAAAACGAGCGCTCGCTCAACTACCTGCCGATCCAGAACATCAACGAACTCTCGCAGGCCGGCCTCTACTTCGCCGTGCTCAAGCGCGCGGGCAGCTTCACCGACGAGTACGAGACGAGCTTCTTCTTCGTCAGCGACATCGGTGTGCATACGCGCGCCTACAAGGATTCGCTGTTCGTGCACACCGCTTCGCTGAAAACCGGCGACGCGCTCGGTGGTGTCGAGCTCGGCGTGCTCGATGGCGCCGGCAATACGGTGGCCACTGCCAAGGTCGACGAGAACGGCAATGCGATGCTCGCCTATACGCTCAACTCCGCACATGTGCTGATCGCGCGCGCCGGTCGCGACGTCTCGATCGTGCCGTTCAACCAACCCGCGCTCGACCTGTCCGACTTCGCCGTCGCTGGTCGCAAGCAGGCCTGGTTCGACGTGTTCGCGTGGTCGGGGCGCGACCTTTATCGTCCCGGCGAGACCGTGCGCCTGTCCGCGCTGCTGCGCGACAACGACGGCAATCCGATCAAGCCGCAGCCGTTGTTCGTGTCGTTGCGCCAACCCGATGGACGCCTGTATGCCGAAGCAAAGCTCGAGCCCGGCGAGCTCGGCTATTTCGAATGGCAGCGCGAGATCCCGGCCGATGCGCCGACCGGGCGCTGGCAGGTCGAGTTCAAGCTCGATCCGGCGAGCAAGGAGATCACACAGAGCCTGACCCTGCGCATCGAGGAGTTCCTGCCCGAACGCCTCAAGCTCGATCTGACTACGGCGCAGGCGCAACTCGCGCCCGGCGATGCCCTCGCGCTCGATGTGCAGGGCGACTATCTGTATGGCGCGCCGGCCGCCGGCAATCGCTTCACCGCGCGCCTGACGCTTTCGGCCGACGTGCATCCGGTCGAGAGCAAGAAGGATTTCTTCTTCGGCGATCCAAAAATCGACTTGCCGAAAGAGGCAAAGGACGTCATCGACAGCACGCTCGATGCAAGCGGAAAGCTGAGCGAACAGATCACCGTGCTTGACGGCAAGCCAACCGCACCGATCGCCGCCACCGTGTCGGGGAGCGTCTACGAAACCGGCGGTCGCACGGTGACGCGCACGCTCAAGCGCACGATCTGGCCGGCCGACGCACTGGTCGGCGTGCGACCGTTGTTCGATCCGAAGGACGGAGCCAGCGCCAACGCGCGCGCCAGCTTCGAAGTCGTGCGCAGCAATGCCGCTGGCGAGCTGCTGGCGGCCAAGGGCCTCAAGCTCACGCTGGTCCGTGAAAGTCGCGATTACCACTGGGTCTGGGACAAGGAAAGCGGCTGGCACTTCAACTACACCGAGCGTTTCGGGGATGCCGAAACACGCGATCTCGATATCGAGGCGGGCAAGGCGCTGGTGTTCGACGTGCCGGTCGAATGGGGCAGCTATCGCATCGATATCCTCGACTCGGCAACCGGACTGACGATGCGCTACCCGTTCGTCGCCGGCTGGAGCTGGAACGACGACAATCGTGGCACCGAGGCACGCCCCGACAAGGTCAAGCTGTCGCTCGACAAACAGGGCTATCGCGCCGGTGACACGCTCAAGGTCACGCTGACGCCGCCGCACGCCGGCAAGGGCGTGCTGATCGTCGAATCCGACAAGATGCTCTACACGCGCAACATCGACGTGAAAGCCGGCAGCAGCACGTTCGAGATTCCGGTGACCGAGGAGTGGGAACGCCACGACGTCTACGTCAGCGCGCTCGTCTTCCGCGGTGGCTCGGCAGTCGAACGCATCACACCGGCGCGCGCGGTCGGTGCCGCGTTCGTGCCGATGGATCGCAGCGAGCGCAAGGTCGACGTGCAGATCGAGGCGGTCGATCTGATGAAACCCGAGACCGAACTCAGCGTCACCATCAAGGCGCCTGCGCTTGCCGGCAAGAAAGCGTATGCCACCGTCACTGCGGTCGATGTCGGCATCCTCAACATCACGCGCTTCGCGCGGCCCGATGCGAACGCCTGGTTCTTCGCCCAGCGTCGCCTCGGTGTCGATGCCTATGACCTCTACGGTCGCGTGATCGAAAGCTACGACGGCGGCACTGCCAAGTTGCGCTACGGCGGCGACATGGCACTTGATGCCTTGCCGCAGGCGCGGCGACCGACTGCCAAGGTGCAGACGGTCGACCTGTTCAGCGGGCCGGTCGCACTCGATGCGCAGGGCAATGCGATCGTGCAATTGTCCGTTCCCGACTTCAACGGCACGCTGCGCGTGACCGCGGTGGTGTTCAGCGAAAACCAGTATGCAAGCAACGACCGCGAGACGATCGTGCGCGCGCCATTGGTTGCCGAGATCAGCACGCCGCGCGTGATGGCGCCGGGAGACAGTGCGGCGGTCGCGCTTGACCTGCAGAACTTCTCCGGTGCCTCGCGTGCGTTCCGCGTGCAGGTCAGTGTCGATGCACCGCTGCAGCTCGCCGATGGCACGCGCACTCTGACGCTTGCCGACCAGCAGAAGTCGACGTTCCGCTTTCCGCTCACGGCGCGTGACGGACTCGGCGTCGGCAGGATCCGCGTGCTCGCCGAAGCCACCGATACGGCTGGCGATCCGATCCGCGTGCAGCGCGAGTTCGAGATGGTGGTGCGTGCCGGCTGGCCGGCGGTGCTGCGCTCGACGCCACGCTCACTCGACACGCTCGTACCGATCACGCTCGGCGCTGATGCGCTCGATGGCCTGTATGCCGATTCGGTCACCGCACACCTCACCGTCAGCAGCCTGCCACCATTGCCGTTCGCGGCCGCGCTTGGCGACCTGCTCAAGTATCCGTACGGTTGCGTCGAACAGACCACGAGCAAGGCATTCGGCGCCTTGCTGCTCGACCAGGCCACCGCGCAGAAGCTCAATGTGACCGGCCTCGATGCCGAGGCGCGCAAGCAGCGCATCGATGGCGCGATCGGACGCATCGCCTCGATGCAGGCCGGCTCAGGGCACTTCTCGATGTGGGGCGGCGAGAGCAGCGTCAACACCTTCATCACGCCGTACGTGACCGAGTTCCTGCTCGATGCGCGCGACGACGGCTTCATCGTGCCCGACGAGATGCTGCAGCGTGCACTGCAGCGCCTGTCCGACGATCTGCTCGCCGGTGGTCATCCGTACTACAGCTATGACGATGCCGATCACATGCGCTTTGCCGACCAGGCGTGGTCGGCGTACGTGCTTGCGCGCGTCAACCGCGCGCCGCTCGGCACGCTGCGTGCGCTGTACGACAACGAACGCAGCAAGTCGAAGACCGCGCTGCCGCTCGTGCATCTCGGCGTGGCCCTCAAGCTGATGGGCGATGCTCCGCGTGCTGAAAAGGCGATCGAGGAAGGCTTTGCGAAGAAGAGCGATCGCTCGCGCTGGCTCGGCGACTACGGATCGGATCTGCGCGACACCGCACTGATGGTCGCCCTCGTGCAACAGCATGGCCTGAGCAAACCGGAGTACGGCGCGCGCGTGTTCGAGCTTGCGCGTTCGATCAAGGTCGAACAGCGGCTTGGCGAGGAATCCGCCGCGCGCTGGGGCGGCAGTGGCCGCCTGTTCCTGAGCACGCAGGAGCAGATCGCGATTGGTCGACTCGGCAAGGGCCTGATCGCCGATGGCGACAGTGTCGTTTCCGGCACGCTGGCGATCGGCGCGCAGGACACACCGATCAGTCCGGAACGCCTGTGGAGCCGCAGCTTCGATGCGACCGATCTGCGCGCCGGCGTGCGCATGACGCCAATCGGTGCGCCGCCACTGTACGTGTCGACCGACATCGCCGGCATTCCGCGCACGGCACCTCCCGCCGACGACAGCAATGTCTCGATCCAGCGCTCGCTGTACACGCTCGATGGCAAGCCGTGGCAGCCCGGTCCGCTCAAGGAAGGCGATGCCCTGATCGTCAGCCTGCGCATCGAAGCACGCGTGGCGATGCCCGATGCCCTGCTCGTCGATCTTCTGCCCGGCGGCCTCGAGATCGAGAACTTCAACCTGACCGATGCCAAGCAGTGGGCCGACATCGTCGTCGACGGCATCTCGCTCAGCGAACGCAGCAGTGCTGCCGATGTGCAGCATGAGGAGTTCCGCGACGACCGCTACGTCGCCGCGCTCAAGCTTGCCGAGGGCCAGCAGTCAACCGTTTTCTATCTCGTGCGCGCGGTGACGCCGGGCACGTTCGTGATGCCGCCGGCACTGGTCGAGGACATGTACCGCCCCGAGATCCGCGGCATCGGGCGATCGAACGTGCCGACGATCACGGTGGTGCAGCCGTAGAGGATGGCGTGACGGCGATGGGCATCGGCAGTGGATCAAGTGTCCCCCTTCCGCCCTCCGGGCACCTTGTACTCGCCACATCCCTGTGGCTCGCCCTGCGGGCAGCTGTCGCTGCAAACATCGGCAACCCTGCCGATGTTTGCCCGCTGCGCAGGAGAAGGGAAAGAACGGCGAGTGATGTGTGCGTGCGAACCAGTGCTTGTCCTTCCCCTGCGCAGCGGGGAAACAAGTTAATGGCGAAGAACCCGAGCTGCACCTTCTTGTCCTTCCCCTGCGCAGCGGGGGAAGGAAAAGAAGGCGGAAGGGGGCGCTTTGGCTCTCGATCAATCTGCCCCTCGTAACGCACGCGGAACGCTGCGCTGGCTGAAGCGCACTGCGATCGCAAGCCTCGCGCTGATCGTCGTCGCACTGATCCTCGACCGCGTGTTTCCGTTGCCGCTGCCCGGCGACGACGGCGCCAGCACGGTGGTGCTCGCACGCGATGGAACGCCGTTGCGCGCGTTCGCCGACAGCGAAGGCATCTGGCGCTATCCGGTCACGCCCGAGCAGGTGTCGCCGCTCTATCTCGAGGCGCTGCTCGGCTACGAGGATCGCTGGTTCCATCATCATCCCGGCATCAATCCGCTGTCCATTCTGCGCGCGTTCGGGCAGATGCTGGCCAATCGCCGTGTGGTATCCGGCGGTTCCACGCTGACGATGCAGGTCGCGCGGATCCTCGAACCGCAATCGCGCAGCGTGTTCGGCAAATTGCGCCAGAGCCTGCGCGCGCTGCAGCTCGAAGCGCACCTGTCCAAGCAGGAAATCCTCACGCTGTATCTCGATCGCGCGCCATTTGGCGGCACCTTGGAGGGTGTCGAGGCGGCGTCGTGGGCGTACCTGGGCAAACCTGCGGCGCGGCTGTCGCGTGCCGAAGCGGCATTGCTCGCCGTGCTGCCGCAGGCGCCCAGCCGGCTGCGTCCCGATCGCGCACCCGAAGCGGCACGCGTCGCGCGTGACAAGGTCCTCGATCGCATGGCCGCGCTCGGCGTGTGGTCGCAGGCCGAAGTCGACGATGCGCGCATCGAATCGGTGGTCGCGCGCACGCTGACGCCGCCGCTCAGTGCCGCCCTGCTTGCCGAGCGCATGCGCAGCGCGCATCCACGCCAGCGGCGCATCACCACCACGATCGACATCGGCCTGCAGCGCGCGCTCGAGACGCGCGTGCGCAACTATCTTGCGCGCCTGCCCGAGCGCACCTCGGCGGCCCTGCTGGTGGTCGACAACGACGATCTCGCCGCGCGCGCCTACGTCGGCTCGGCCATGTTCGCCGACGAGGCACGACTCGGCCATGTCGATATGGTCCGCGCATGGCGCTCGCCCGGCTCGACGCTGAAGCCGTTTCTGTACGGTCTCGCCCTCGATGACGGCCTGATCCACTCCGAAAGCCTGCTGATCGATGCACCGCAATCGTTCGGCAGCTATCGGCCGGGCAATTTCGACATGGCCTACAACGGACCGGTGGGTGTCGCCGATGCGTTGCGGCTCTCGCTCAACGTGCCAGCCGTCGACCTGCTCGACCGCGTCGGCCCGACACGCTTCGCCGCCCGGCTTGCCAATACCGGTCTGGCGATGCGCCTGCCACGCGGCGTGGCGCCGAACCTGTCGGTGATCCTCGGCGGCGTCGGCGTGCGCATGGAAGATCTGGTCGGTGCCTACGCCGCGCTCAATCGCGGCGGCATTGGCGGGCGCGTGCGTTACACGGAGGAAGAACCCGAGGTCGATCGCGTGGTGCTGTCAGCCGGTGCGGCGTGGATCGTGCGCGAAATCCTCGAATCGAATCCGCGACCCGGCTATCGACCCGGCACATTCGATACCGGATCACGCCCGAATCTCGCCTGGAAAACCGGCACCAGTTACGGCTTTCGCGACGCCTGGGCGATCGGCAGCACGCGCCGGCACACCGTGGCGATCTGGATCGGCCGCCCGGACGGCACGCCGCTGCCTGGCCAGTACGGAGCGGTGACCGCCTTGCCGTTGCTCTTTCAGGTCGTCGACAGCCTGCCGCGCGCGAGCCTGGCGAGTGTGCCTGACGCACCACCATCCGGCGTCAGCGAGGTTGCTATCTGCTGGCCGCTTGGTCTCGCCCATGATCCGGCCAACCAACAGGTCTGCCACCAGAAACGCGACGCATGGACCCTCGATGGCGTGGTGCCACCGACCTTGCCCGAGCGCGACGCAACGTCGTGGACGTCCGGACTCCTGCACGTGCGCGTGGACACAGGCAGCGGCCAACGCCTCGGCGCGCAATGCCGCTCAGCGAACGAACGCGAGATCGCCATCGCGCGCTGGCCGGCGCTTGCCTATCCGTGGCTGTCGCGCGAACTGCGTGCACGAGCGAGCATTCCCGCGCGTGCGCCGCAGTGCCCGCCCGATGCACTCGACGGCTCCGAACCGATCCGCATCGATGGCCTCGCCGACCATTCGACGATTGCGCGCGCACCGAATGCGAGCAAACCGGCCAGCGTGCGCCTGCGCGCACTGGGCACGGGCGCCGCGGTGCAATGGCTGGTCAATGGTCGCCTCATGCACGCCACGACCGCAGCCGAATCGTTCGAATTCGCGTTCGCCGAAACCGGTGAACAGACCATCACGGCAATGACCGACGGCGGCGCCTGGGCGCAAATCCGCGTGCGCGTGCTGCGCTGATCCGGCGAGTCCGCGGCGGCGCAGGTAGAATCCAGCCACTTGCCGGAGCCTGCCATGCCTACCTTCGATGTGGTATCCAAACTCGACGAGCACGAACTGACCAATGCGGTCGACCAGGCCAATCGCGAGTTGACCAAGCGTTTCGACTTCAAGGGCAGCAACGCCGAGTTCGAACTGGCCGAAACGGTCGTGACGATGCGCGCCGACGCCGAGTTCCGTCTCAAGCAGATGCAGGACATCCTCATGCAACGGCTGGCCGCGCGCGGCATCGACATCCGCTGTGCCGATTTCGCCGATCCCGAAGTGAACCTCGCCACCGCACGCCAGAAGGTCACGCTCAAGCAGGGTATCGAACAGGCGCTGGCGAAGAAGATCATCAAGCTGATCAAGGATTCGGGCAGCAAGGTGCAGGCACAGATCCAGGGTGATCAGTTGCGCATCGTCGGCAAGAAGCGCGACGAACTGCAGGCGACCATCGCGCTGCTGCGCGCCAGCGACCTCGCTATGCCGCTGCAGTACGAGAACTTCCGCGACTGAAGCCGATGCTCAGCGCGTGACCGCAAGCGTGTCAGCGACGACCACCCGGTTACGTCCCGCCGACTTCGCTGCATACATCGCCGTATCTGCACGCGCTATCAGGCGCGCCAGATTTTCGCCAGCGGATCGCTCGGCGACGCCGATGCAGGTCGTCAGCACGCCGCCCTCGGTGCCGAGAGCGATGGCCTGACCTTCGAGTGACAGGCGAACACGCTCCGCGACCTCCGTGGCCGCCGGCAACGCGCAGTCCGGCAGCACGACGACAAACTCCTCTCCGCCCAAGCGACCGATCACCTCCCGATGGCGCATGGCAGTGCGCATCAGTTCGGCGACCCGCACGAGCGCCTTGTCGCCCGCCTCATGCCCACGCGAATCGTTGAGCTGCTTGAAATGATCGAGGTCGAGGAACATCACGCACAGCGGATTTCCTTCACGGCGCATGGTATCGAGCAGTGCCTGCGCGCGGTCGATCCACGCGCGCCGGTTGTACAGCCCGGTCAGCGGATCGGTTTCGGCGAGCACGCCGATGCGCTCGCCCTCGCGACGCAGGGCCAGCGCGCGATCGGCCAGGCCGAGCGACAGCACCAGCGCCTCGAACGCCGCCGCGGCGATGCAGAAGTCATTGCTTTGCGTCCAGTGCGCGAGTATGCCGAACGTCTGCAGCGACGACAGCACGGTCAGCACCAGCAACGGCGTCCAGCCGATCAGGAAGTAGATCGCGTAGCGTGATCCGCGCAGCAGGGCGACCACACCGCAGAGGAGAAGCAGCGGACCGATCACGATCAGCAGCGGATTGACCAGCGCGCGCGACAGCAGCCGCACGCTGTCGAAGGGGACGAACGCGAACAGGCTATTGAGCACCACCGCGCCAGCCGTCGCGAGCACCACGATGCGCAGGCGCGGCGCATGCCGGCGCAGGTCGACGAAACGGTCGACGAACAGCGTCGCGGCAACGACCGAGCCGAGCAGCGCACTGATGCCGAACACGCGCGGATTCGCGGCGATGACCTCGACGCCAAGCGGATGCGCCGCGAATCCCGTCTGCACGACCTGGATCATCGCGTAGCTGAGGACGTAGGCCGCGTAGAAGAAAAAGGTTGTATCGCGCAGCAGGATGCCGAAACAGATCGCCATCATCGACATGCCGAACAGGATGGCCAGGCTCGCACTGGCAAAGGCCAGCCAGCGCGAGTCCATTCGAGCAAAGCCTGCGACTGTATCGATGCGGAAGCTCATGCCACTTGATGCCCGCTCCGCAGGTTCGAGGCGCAGCAAAACGAACGGACGCGCGAGGACGCCGGCATCGAGCGACATCGCGACGCGACCGTGCCCGTGCCATCGCAGCGGATCGAGGTCCATCAGCGAGGTGTTGCGCACTGCCCTGCCCGCGGCATCGAACAGCGTGAATGCGCCATACGGCGGTGTCGAGATCGACAGCACGAGATCGTCGCTCGGCCAGCCATCGGACCCATCGAGGCGCACCCAGGCGCCGAGCGCTCCGCGCGGGACGACGCTGATCGCGTTCGGTTCGAATGAGCGCCATGCCGGATCGTCGCGGTCGGGCAGCGCAGTGGCAGTCGTGCCGCTTGCTACCGGCATCCAGGCGCCGTGCACACGAACGGACTCCGCCGCCGAGTGCACATCGGCAGCAAGGATCAGCATTGCGATGGAAAGACAGAAACGGGCGAGCATGAGCGCGATCATGGACCTCGAGAAACCTCAGCCACGTTCAATGCACGATGCAAGCCAAACCCGGCGGCGTCCGGATCAGTCCGAGTCGGCGTCGGCGTCGACGCTGGGCGGCAGCGGCCTCGACGCGGTCGCGAGACGTGCCATCAGCGAGCGCAATGCGAGCGGCTTGAGCGGCTTGTACAGCAGATGGCAGCCGGCGCGGTGTACCGCTTCGCGCACCGATTCGCTGTGGTCGGCAGTGATGATGATGCACGCAACGCCGGCCGCAGCCGCACCAAGATCGGCGCGCAGTTCGAGGCCGCTGACCGCGTTGTCGAGATGGTAGTCGAGCAACAGCATGTCGACCGCAGACGAAGCGAGTTCGCTGGCTGCCTGTGCCGGCGTGCGTGCGGCGAGCACGTCGCACTGCCAGCCGTCGAGCAGGGCGCGCATCGCCTTGAGCACGGCCGGATCGTTGTCGACGACAAGCACGCGGGTGCGCGGCAGTGCCGGCACCGCGCCACGCAGGCTGGCCTGCGGCACGGGCAGCGCACGGGCCCGCGGTACCTCGATCGAGAACATCGTGCCGCGACCGACCACCGAGCGCAGCGTGATGCGGTGATCGAGCAGGCGCGCGATGCGTTCGGCGATCGCCAGGCCGAGGCCAAGGCCATCGCCGGAATGGCCGAGCCGGCGGAACTCCTCGAAGATCACGCCGCGATCGACTTCGGCGATGCCCGGACCGGTGTCCCAGACTTCGATGGCAAGCATGCGCCCGCGGCGCCGGCAACCGAGCAGGATGCGGCCGTGGTTGGTGTAGCGCACCGCATTGGCAAGAAAGTTCTGCACGATGCGGCGCAGCAGCTGCGCATCGCTGTCGACCCATGCCGTGCTCGGCACGCAGTCCAGCTCGAGGCCGCGCTCACTGGCGAGCACGCGGAACTCGGCAGCGAGGCCGCGCAGCCAGTCATCGATCCGGAACGGGCGGATGTCGACCTGCATGCGCCCGCTGTCGAGTCGCGATATATCGAGCAGACCCGACAGCAGTCCTTCGGCCGACGTCAGGGCACCGTCGATATTGGCCAGCGATTCGCGGTACTCGTCATGTGCGAGCCGCTGTGCGAGCGCATGCGTGAACAGGTGCGCGGCATTCAGCGGCTGGGCGAGATCGTGACTCACGGCGGCAAGAAACCGCGTCTTGGCGGCGTTGGCGCGCTCCGCTTCGCCGCTCGCCGCGGCGAGTTCGGCAGTACGTTCCTCGACACGCTGTTCGAGCGTCTCGGCCACACGCATCAGTTCCGTTTCGTTGCGGCGGAACGCGGTCACGTCGGTGAAGGTCGCCACGAATCCGCCGTCCGGCATCGGATTGCCGCGGATCTCGACCACGCGTTCGCTGCCGTTGACATCGAAGCGGCGCTCGGCCACGTACGGCGTGCCGGCACGCATGTGCGCGAGGCGCTTGTCCACTTCGCGATCGGCATTGCCTGCGCCAGCGAGACCGCGCTCAACGTTCCAGCGCACCAGCGCACTGACCGGAGTGCCGACGCGCAGCAGTTCGGATGGATACCCGAACAACTCCGTGTACGGCCGATTCCACGCGACCAGAGTCAGCGCGCGATCGACGACGCTGATGCCCTGGCTCATGTTCTCCAGCGCGGCTTCGAGAATGCGCTGGTTGAAGCGCAGATCCTGCGAGGCTTCGCCGACAATGGTGGCGACGGCGTCGAGTTCGGCGGTGCGCTCGCGACGGGCCACGGTCAGCAGCAGGCGTGCCGAAGACGCACCGATGACGGCCGCGAGATCATGTTCGATGGTGGCAATCAACGGCTCCGACGCGAGCGCGACGAGATCGCTGTCGGCGAACAGCACCTCGACGCGTTCGACCGGAAGGAAGCGCAGCGAGACCTGGCGCAACTCGGCGACACCGACATCACCGAGCGCAGTCGCGGTACGCGCATGCGCATGGCGCGACTGCGCGACCACGAAGACCGTGGCGACGTTGGCGACCAGACTGACCAGCACCGCGCGGCTCAGGCGGCTCAGTGCATCGAGTCCCAACAGATGATCCGGCGCGAGCCAGCGCAGGCCGAACGGCCCTGCCTGCATCCACGACGGTGCGCTGCCGACCAGCGCCGGCAGCAGCAGCGCGTATAGCCACACCACGGTACCGACCAGCAGTCCGGCAGCCACCGCGCGCGCGCCGAACTGCGGCCGGTAGACCGCCACCAGCACGCCGGGCGCGATCGCTGACAGCGCCGAAAAAGACACCGCGCCAATGTCGGCGAGTGCATCGCTGGCGACCAGTTCGCGACTGTAGATCCACGCCAGCAATACGACCGCGAGGATGATCAGACGGCGCTGCACGAGCACCTGGCCGCGCAGATCGCCCTCGATCGCGCGCCCCCAGCCGGCACGCACACGCAACGGCGCAATCCAGTGGTTGCCGATCATCAGGCTCAAGGCGAGCGTTGCCACCACGACCATGCTGGTGGCCGCGCTGAGTCCGCCGAGGAACGCGACCAGCGCCAGCGTGTCGTGTCCTTGCGACAGCGGCAGCGCGAGCACATACAGATCCGAAGGCACGCCCATGGGTGCGAGCAAGGCGTCGCCGGCGCGCGCGAGCGGCAGGATCGGCAGGGCGATCAACAGCATGTACAGAGGGAACAGCCAGCGCGCCGTACGCACATGGCGCGGGTCGCGGCACTCGACCACGCCGGCATGGAACTGGTGCGGCAACGTGAACATCGCCAATGCACCGAGGGCAACGAGCGCGGCGAACCCCGAGCTGTCGGTCTGCGTCAGGTTCGCCACCGGCGCCACTGCACCCTGCACCGGCATGTCGAGACCGAACCAGACCATGGCGCCGAGCGCGAGCATTGCCAGCAGCTTGAACACCGATTCGAAGGCCATCGCCAGCACGAGGCCGCGATTGTGCTCGGTGGCGCTCGCCCGACGCGCACCGAACAGCATAGCGAACACGGCCATCGCCAACGCCACCCACAGCGCGCTGTCCTGCCAGGGCGGCGCAACCAGATCCTGGCGCCGGATCAGCATGCCGTAGCTCATCGCCACGGCTTTCAGTTGCAGGGCGATGTAGGGAACGATGCCGAGCACGGCGACCGCGGTCACCAGCGCCGCCAACGCGGGACTGCGACCGAGCCGGATCGCGACGAGGTCGGCGATCGAGGTGCTGTTGTGCGCCCGCGCGATCGTGACGAGGCGGATCAGCAGCCCGGCGGCGAACACGTAGAGCACGATGCTGCCGATGAAGGTCGGCGGCAGCCACCAGCCGGATCGCGACGCCTGAGTGACGGTGCCGAAGAACGTCCACGACGTGCAATACACCGCCAGCGACAGCGCGTAGACGATTGACCAGTGGCGGGCGAGGAACTCGGGCTTGCGGTCGCCGAGCAGTGCGGCACCGAACAGCAGGCCGAGCCAGACCAGGCCGGCGAGGACGACGCTGAGATCAGACAACATTGGCGTGGGTCATCGGCCCGGCGATTCGCACCGGTGGGCGCTGGATGCGCGGCGACTTTGCGTCGCCGGCCTGATCCGGACTCAGTCGAGGGCCACGCCGAGCGCCCTTGTCGCAGCCGCCAGCCAGCGCAACTGCGCGCCGCTGCGCGTGTCGTAGTCGACGCCGCTGTAACCCCACCAGTCCCAGCATGCCTTCGGATTCAGTGGCGCGAATGTCGCGCGCGTCTGAGGATACAGGACGACCACGCGGTACGCGTCCGCCCAGCGGTTGTAGCCCGCATCGCGCACGAAAGTTTCGCCAATCGCATCGGCATTCTGCTGGCAGCCGTGCAGCGCGACATGCAGCCCGCAGCTTTCGCCCGCCGCACACGCTTTTGGAATGTAGACGTAGCCGTCGCTCGCCAGTTGTGCGTCCTTGCCGTCGGCGCGGTAGGCGTCCTGGTTGAAGCGGCGAAGCTCGCCGTCGCCCGTACCCGGATCGACGATGGGTTGCGGATACAGGTTGGCGAACACGGCTTTGGCGCCATCGAAATCGCACTTGCCGAGGTACGGCGCTTCACTCACGCCGCAGTCGGCGCCGGCGGCTTCGGTCGGAAACGTGTGTGCGATCGCGCGTGCGTTGTCTTCGACGACGTCGATCACGCCGAGTTGCCGGTAGAGCTCGGCCGCGGCCGAACTCACCGATGCGCCCACAGTTGTGTCGAGCGTTCCATGCATCACGACGACACGATCGCCACTCAAGCCTTCGAGCGCGGCGATGGCGCCGGACTGCGCACGCTCGCGGACACGAACCGCGAGCATGCCCGCATCGGGACCGGCATCGCTGGCCGGATTGAGGCAACGCCCCAGCGCGGTTTCGAGACTGCCGTCGGCGCATCCGTACGGGCCGCCAGCGAACAATGCGGCGCCCGCGATCCGGTTCGAGAATGCCAGATGCACTTGCGTCGCCATGTAGGCACCGGACGACAAGCCGGACACCGTCGTGCGTGCCGGATCAAGCGTCAGCGCCGGCAATCCTTGTGACACCGTTTCCGCTGAACACCCGACGACGCCCAGCGTCAGCGCGAGAATGCACGTGCGTGGCGAAACCGCCACGCGTGCCAGTGCAACACGGTCCATGCCGCCTGCCCTGATCAGAACGAGTAGCGCGCGGTCAGCGCGTACTGGCGTGGCGCACCATAGAAGCCGGTCAGCACGCCAAGTGCCGCATTGATGTTGTAGCCCGTCGTGCGGTATTCCTTGTCGGCCAGGTTGGTGCCTTGCAGCGAGAAGGTCCAGTCGCGACCGGTGCGCCAGATGACGCCGGCATTGACAAGCCCATAAGCGCCTTGCGTGATCGGCTCGGCAACACGCACGACTTCGGTGGTGGCGACGACGCTGCTCTGGTAGTTGTAGCCGACGCGGAAGGCGAGGTTGCCCCCATCGCCGAGATCGGTGTTGTACTCGACGTTGATCGCACCGGAGCGTTCCGGTGCATTGGTGAACTCCTGTTCGTTGGCGATATCGAGGCCGCGCCAGAGGTATTCGTCGTACTCGGTCTTGAGGTAACCGAAGTTGCCGTTGATCTGCCAGTTCGACGACAGTAGCCACTGGTACTCGACCTCCACGCCCCTCGCCGTACCCTGCCCGGCATTCGTGAAGTCGCCGAAGAACGCATCGTCGACGCCGTCGCCGTTGCTGTCGAAGGCCGTGAACACCGACAGCTGGATGTCTTCATAGTCGTTGTAGAACACGGCGAGGTTGAGGAACAGGCGGCTGTCGAGCAGCGCCAGCTTGCTGCCGAACTCGAGGCTGTCGACCTTCTCGTCATCGAATGGCTCGGCCGAGCGCGGCACCGCGGTCGCCTGCGCACGGATATTGTAGCCGCCCGATTTGAAGCCGCGCGAGAACGATCCATAGATCATCGCCTCGGGGCTGACCTGATAGTCGAGCGAGACCTTTGGCGAGGTGTTCTTGAAGTTGATGGTCTTGTCGAAATCGGCGACAACCGAGATCGGCGTCGTGTACGTCCCGTCGGAGTAACCGCGGTTGAGCACGTCGGCGCGCTTGTCCTCGTCGGTGTAACGCACACCGGTACTGAGCTTGAGCTTCTCGGTGATGTCGAAGGTCCAGTCACCGTATACCGCGATGCTGTCGGTGTAGACGAAACCCTGGGTATCGCCGAACAGCAGATTGAAGAAGTTGTTGAGGACCTGGCCACCCGCTTCGCCATTGAAGTTGTAGACGCCGAACACGCCACGCGAGCGGCCGCCGGCATCGTAGTTGAGCTGCAGTTCGTTGGTCGTCTGGTTGTCGCTGTAGAACGCCTTGACGTCGGCGATCGAGGCATGGTTGGTGTCGAAGTCGATGTTGGTTTCGGTATCCGACGTGCGATACGCGAGCACGTACTTGAGGAACCACGCGTCGTTGATCATCCAGCTCGCGGTGGCCGATGCACCGTCCATGTCGGTGTCGTTGACATTCGGCATGCCGTTGCGCACGTCGTAGCGTGAATCGAGCGGCAGCACGCCCGGGATGAAGCGGTTCGGCGCGAGCATCTTTGCACCACGCACGCCGGACTGGTCGTCCATCCAGTCGTAGGCAAACTGCACGTCGAAGGTCTCGCTGGCGAAGATGCCGAAGCTCAGGCGCGCGGCATTGATTTCCTTGTCACTGACCGGCTGCTTGGTGATGACGTTCTCGCCGAAGCCGTCGCGGTTGAGGCTGGCCACGGCGATACGTCCACGGAACATGCCGGCCTCGTCGAACGAGCCACCGATCGCGCCCTTGGTGTCGAGCTGGCTGTAGTTGCCGATCGTGACCTGACCGTAGCCACTGAAATCCGGACTCAGCTTTTTCGAGATGTACTTGATCGCGCCGCCGATCGTGTTCTTGCCGTACAGCGTGCCCTGCGGACCGCGCAGCACTTCGACGCGCTCGACGTCGAACACGTCGAGCAAGGCACCTTGCGGACGCGCGATGTAGACATCATCGAGGTAGATGCCGACGCCCGGGTCGACGCCCCACAGCGGATCGGACTGGCCGACGCCGCGGATGTAGGCGGTGACCGTGCTGCTTGATCCGCGCGCCGCATAGATCTGCGTGTTCGGCACCTGTGCGGCGATGTCGCTCAAGTCTTCGACATTGAGCGTGTCAAGCCGCTCGGGTGTGAACGCGGTGACTGCGATCGGCACATCCTGCAGGGTCTCTTCGCGCTTGCGCGCAGTGACCGTGATGCCCTCGAGGCGGGTCGTGTCGGCGTCGGCGCCGTCGGCGGCCGTCGCACCCTGCGCATGCACAGCGGCGCTCGCGCTGAGTCCGAGTACCAGACCAATGGCGACACTGATCCGGTTGCGACGCATGGCGTTGCTGTTGGTGCGCATGATGATTGCCCTCCAGGAGCGTGGTGATTCGGCAGTAGACGATGGCGGCGGACATGCGAAGCGCATGCACGGCCCCGGCTTTTTCGGCAGTGCGCAGTCTGTTACGAAGTTGTTCCGCCAACACTTGTACCTTCGTACAAGGGGACGCGATGCATGGATCTGCCGATACTTCGCGGCCATTGCGGTGCGCCGCCACGCGGAGCCTTGGCAGATGTCCCTGTTGATCGTGCTGGCCGCACTGGCCTTCCTCATGTTCGTGGCCTACCGCGGCTACAGCGTGATCCTGTTCGCGCCGATTGCCGCGCTCGGCGCCGTTTTGCTGACCGATCCGGCGCTGGTGGCGCCGATGTTCACCGGCCTGTTCATGGACAAGATGGTCGGCTTCCTCAAGCTGTACTTTCCGGTGTTCGTGCTCGGCGCGGTATTCGGCAAGCTGATCGAGATCTCGGGGTTCTCCAAGGCGATCGTCGCGGCAACGATCCGTATCGTTGGTGCGCAGCGCGCGATGCTGTCGATCGTGCTGGTCTGTGCCCTGCTGACCTATGGCGGGGTATCGCTGTTCGTGGTCGTGTTCGCGGTCTATCCGTTCGCCGCCGAACTGTTCCGCCAGAGCGACATCCCGAAGCGGCTGGTACCCGGCACGATCGCGCTCGGCGCATTCACCTTCACGATGGATGCCCTGCCCGGCACGCCGCAAATCCAGAACATCATTCCGACCGCGTTCTTTGGCACCACCGGCTGGGCCGCGCCGATCCTCGGCACGCTTGGCGGCATCTTCATCTTGATCCTCGGCATGTCCTATCTGGAATGGCGCCGGCGCGTCGCCGCGCGCAACGGCGAGGGCTACGGCGACACCCTGCTCAACGAACCGGAACCGTTTCGCGGCGACCGCCTTGCGCATCCGGCGATCGCGATCCTGCCGCTGATCCTCGTCGGCGTCGCCAATTTCCTGTTCACGCGCTGGATCCCCGAGTTGTACGGCGCGACACAATCGTTCGTGCCGTCGGTGATCGGCAACCCGGCACCGGTGGTGCAGGACGTGCCGAAGCTGGCCGCAATCTGGGCCGTGCAGGGCGCCTTGCTGGTCGGCATCCTCAGCGTCATCGCGTTTGCCTGGCGTCCGGTGTTCGCGAGCTTCGCCGAGGGCACGAAGAATGCGATCGGCGGCGCCTTGCTGGCCTCCATGAATACGGCGTCCGAGTATGGATTCGGCGCGGTCATCGCGGCACTGCCGGGTTTCCTCGTGGTCGCCAATGCCTTGCAGGCGATTCCCGATCCGCTCGTCAACGAGGCGATCTCGGTCACCGCCCTGGCCGGCATCACCGGCTCGGCATCGGGCGGCATGAGCATCGCGCTGGCGGCGATGTCGGAAAGTTTCATCGCCAATGCGAATGCCGCCGGCATACCGATGGACGTGCTGCATCGAGTCGCCTCGATGGCCTCCGGCGGCATGGACACGTTGCCGCACAACGGCGCGGTCATCACCCTGCTCGCCGTCACCGGCTTGAGCCATCGCCAGAGCTACAAGGACATTTTCGCCATCACGATCATCAAGACCGTCGCCGTGTTCGTCGTGATCGGCGCGTACTACCTGACGGGCTGGGTGTAGCGCCGCCAGCCTGTTGCGTGCACGCGCTGGGCAAGTCCGCCGACACCCGCCGACAGCGCTGCACTTCTGCGTTTGCGCGCGCTCGACGTGTCGAAACCACGAACTCGAATGCGACACCGATCACGCTTCATCGCGCCGCGTTGCGACTACCCTGCCCGGCATCCATCCCCGGCGCATAGAACCGGTAACGGTTGCTGCCTTCCTGCTTGGCGCGATACATCGCCAAATCGCAGTTCTTCATCAGTTGCTGGCCGTTGGCGGCATCCCGCGGGAACAGCGAGATGCCGAACGAACATCCCATCACCACCTCGACGCCGGCAGCGGTGGCCGGCCGCTGCATCTCGAGGATGAACACGTCGAGCAGCGTGGCAACAAAGGTTTCGAGTTCGATGCGGCGGTTCGTTGGCGGCTCGACCAGCAACACGAACTCGTCGCCGCCGAGCCGCGCGAGCATCGCCTGAGGCCCCGCTTCGTGCGCAACAACGGTGTGGATGCGCTCGGCGAATTCGTGCAGCAGCGCATCGCCGACGTCATGACCGTGGGTGTCGTTGACCTGCTTGAAGTCATCGATGTCGGCGAACACGACGGCGAAGCCGCGGTCGGCTTCGCCGGACGTGGCGATCCGCTGATCCAGCCGCTCGCGAAACGCGCGTCGATTGGCGAGACCGGTCAATGCGTCGGTATTGGCGATGTGGCGGATTTCACGATCATGCCGCGAGAATCCCTCGGTCATGCGCGTGAAGGCGTGCGCAAGGTCGCCGATCTCGTCGTTCTTGCGCAGCACGCGCTCGGGCAGCTTGGCGGCGAAGTTGCCCGCTTCGATGTCGCGTGCGACATCGGCGAGCTGCCGAATCGGCTGGATCAGCCCGAGTCGCATGACAATGCCGATCCCCGCGCCGAAAGCGAGCAGTGCGGCGATCAATCCGATGAAGCCGGCAACATAGCGGGCTCCGATCTCCTCGATGCGCCGGGCCAGCTCGGCGCTCGTCCCGGATTCGTAGCGGCGCACCGAATCGAGCGAATAGACGATACGCACGCCGCCGAGTCGCTGATCGCCGATGCGGATCGGTACGGCGATGTCAAACGATTCGTCGGACGTGCGTGCGCTCAGCGATTCGGCGAGCAGGATGTCGGCCGACGCCGGATCGACCATCGGCTGGCCGAAGCGCGCGATGTCGGCGCTGCCGTCGTGGATCACGCCACCGGCGCCATCGTAGACCGTCACGCTGAACACATCCGGCTGGGCAAGCACCGATTGCACGATGCGTCCGATCGCATCGAGATCGAAATAGTAGAGCGGATTGGCGAGCTGGTCGGCGGCGTTCAGCCCGACCGCCTCGGCCTGCACGCCGAGGCGGTCGCGTACGAGGTTCTGCACCGAGGTTTCGCCGAGCGCGATGACTTCGCGTTGCATGGCCTGTTGGCGCTGCACGAGGATGCCGAGGATGACCAGACACAGCAGCAGCACAATCGCCGCGAACGCGAAGAACTTGGCCTGCAGGCCGAAGCGCATCGTCATTCGATCTCCGTACCGACGCGATCGACGCCCTTGCGCAGCACGGCGAGCTCTTCTCGCGTGTCTACATCGAGTTCGGCGAAACGCAGGGCAGCATGGAAACGACCGAGTTCGGCGAGCGCGGCCGGATCATCGCCGGCAGCGAGCAATACGGCGAGCAGGCGCTGGCGAACCTTCGCATCCAGATTGCGCCGTGCGAGTTCGAGGCCGCGCGGAAAATCCGGACTCTCACGCAGCACGGTGAAGTCGGCCTTGAAAAGGTCCGGCACGCGCCTCGCGTCGGTCCAGTCGAGATCGCTGACCACGCCGACATCGACGAAGCGCTTGTGCACCCAGGTCGCGATGTTCTGCTCGGTGCGCGCGAACACGTAGCCGACCGATCCGGGTGCCGAACGGTCGGTCGGCGAGTTGAGGATCTCGAGCGCCATGCCGCGCTCGAGAAGTTCCATTGCCGGCACGAAGTACGCACTCGTCGAGGTGCGGTTCTGGAACGCGATGCTGCGTCCGCGCAGATCCTCGATCGAGCGCAGGCCGCTGTCGCGGCGCGCGAAGTAGATCGTGCGGTAGCGCGCCACGCCGTTGCGTTCGGAGCGCGCGAGGATCTCGGCGCCGGCGAGGCGCTGCAGCAGCATCGCTCCGCCGGCGGTCTCGGTGACCCAGTCGACACGACCACGGCGAAGGTAGCTGGCCATCTGCTGTGCATCCGCCGCCATCAGTATCTGGCCCTCGCGGATGCCGACGTCGGCCATGCGCACGACGACGTAGTCGAGCAGCGCCTTGAGCGGCTCGTAGTGGGTCTTCGGATCGGTGCTGATGCGGCCGAGCACGAGCACGCCGGTGGCTTCGGCCGCCCGCGCCGGAATGGGCAAAGCGGCGGTCAACGCAATCAGCGTCGCGACGAACCAGACCTTCAACGACATTCCCCGCGCCTCCCGAAGCGACCCGCGCAGCCTATCCGAAAACCGCATGCAGTCGCGCGTGACGCATAGCATGAGCGGGCGAGCAGGCGTCGGATGGACGAAAACAAAAAAGGCGGGCCGAGGCCCGCCTTTTCATCTCGTTACCCGGTTCCGCGGATCAGGCAGCGCTGACGCCTTCGCCTTCCTCGACCGCCTTCATCGACAGGCGGATGCGGCCCTGCTTGTCGACTTCGAGCACCTTGACCTTGACGATATCGCCTTCCTTGAGCTTGTCGGAAACCTTCTCGACGCGCTCGTTGGAAATCTGCGACACGTGCACGAGACCGTCCTTGCCGGGCAGGATCGTGACGAACGCGCCGAAGTCCATCAGCTTGGCGACCTTGCCCTCGTAGATGCGGCCCGGCTCGACGTCGGAAACGATCATCTCGATGCGCTTCTTGGCTTCTTCGGCCGCGGCGCGATTCACCGAGGCGATGACGATGCGACCGTCGTCGGTGATGTCGATCGTGGTGCCGGTTTCCTCGGTGATCGAACGGATCACCGAACCGCCCTTGCCGATCACTTCGCGGATCTTGTCCGGATGGATATGCATGGTCAGCAGGCGCGGTGCGTACTCGCTCATCTCGGTGCGCGCCGAGCTGATCGCCTTGTTCATCTCTTCGAGGATGAACAGACGGCCCTGCTTGGCCTGGGCCAACGCCGCCTTCATGATCTCTTCGGTGATGCCGTCGATCTTGATGTCCATCTGCAGGGCACTGATGCCGTTCGCGCTGCCGGCAACCTTGAAGTCCATGTCACCGAGATGATCCTCGTCGCCGAGGATGTCCGAGAGTACGACGAAGTCGTTGCCTTCCTTGACCAGACCCATCGCAATGCCGGCCACCGGGGCCTTGAGCGGCACGCCGGCGTCCATCATGGCCAGCGACGATCCGCACACCGAGGCCATCGAGGATGAGCCATTCGATTCGGTGATTTCCGAGACGACGCGGACGACATACGGAAACTCTTCGATGCTCGGCTTGACCGCGAGCACGCCGCGCTTGGCGAGGCGGCCATGACCGATCTCGCGACGCTTCGGGCCCATCATTCGACCGGCTTCGCCGACGCTGTAGGGAGGGAAGTTGTAGTGGAACAGGAACGGATCCTTCGATTCGCCCTCGACCGCGTCGATGATCTGCGCGTCGCGCCCGGTACCGAGTGTGACCGTGACCAGCGCCTGCGTTTCGCCACGCGTGAACAGTGCCGAGCCGTGCGTGCGTGGCAAGACGCCGGTGCGGATCGTGATCGGACGCACCGTGCTGAGGTCGCGGCCATCGATGCGTGTCTTGGTGGCGAGCACCGCAGCACGCAACGTGTTGTACTCGAGCTCACCGAACTCACCGGCCAACTCGCCGGCTGCCCAGCCATTCGTTTCGGCTTGCGCCTTGAGGCCGGCCAGCACTTCCTTCTTCAATGCGCTGATCGCGTCACGACGCTCGATCTTGTCGCGCACCGCGTAGGCGGCAACGAGGCGGTCGCCAGTCGCGGCCTTGATTGCTTCGACGATCGCCGTGTTGCGCACCGGCGCGGTCCACGAGAAGGACTTCTTGCCGGCTTCGGCGACGAACTCGTTGATCGACTCGATTGCGCCCTTGATCGCGTTGTGGCCGAAGACCACTGCGCCGAGCATGATCTCTTCGCTGAGCAGCTTCGCTTCCGACTCGACCATCAGCACCGCATTGGCGGTACCGGCAACGACCAGTTCGAGATCGGAAGTCTTCAGCTCGGTGCTGGTCGGCATGAGGATGTAGTTGCCGTTGGCGTAACCGACCTTGGCGGCAGCGATCGGACCGGCGAACGGCATGCCCGACAGCGACAGTGCGGCAGACGCACCGATCAGTGCGGCGATATCGCCTTCCATTTCCGGATTGATCGACATCACCGTGGCGATGATCTGCACTTCGTTGCGGAAATGTTCCGGAAACAATGGACGGATCGGGCGATCGATGAGGCGCGAGGTCAGCGTCTCGCGCTCGGTCTGGCGACCTTCACGCTTGAAGAAGCCACCCGGAATGCGTCCACCGGCGTAGAACTTTTCCTGGTAATCGACGGTGAGCGGAAAGAAATCCTGCCCTTCGCGCGCCGACTTTGCGCCGACCGCCGTGACCAGCACGACGGTGTCGCCGATCTTGACCACGACCGAATTGGCCTGACGCGCGATTTCGCCCGTCTCGAGGGTGACCTGATGATTGCCGTACTGGAACGTCTTGGTTACTTTCGCCACGTCGTGTTTGTCCTGTCTGGAAAGGCGCACTCCCCATGGAGCCCGCTGGTGCTTCAATTTGAGAAGTGCGGCCATGGATGGCCGCTCTGGAGTTTCATGCGGCGCGGTACGCAGTCACCAACGAATCAATACATCTTGCCGCGTTCACGGACGAACGCAGATGTTTACCTGCGGATGCCGAGACGTTCGATCAGCGTCTTGTAGCGAACGCCGTCCTTGCTCTTGAGGTAGTTGAGCAGGCGACGACGCTGGTTCACCATCTTCAGCAGGCCGCGACGCGAATGATGGTCCTTGTCGTGATCGGCGAAATGCTTGGAGAGGTGTTCGATGCGTGCCGAGAGCAGCGCAACCTGGACTTCCGGCGAACCGGTATCGTTGGCGACGCGGCCAAAGTCGGCGATGATCTTGCTGGTTTGTTCTACGTTGAGCGACATGTCATGAACCCTATTGGCGCAAGGGCGAGGCTTGGGAACGGCCACCAGCCGGTGACGGTTTCCAAACCCCGCGTTGAGGATATTGGGGGAAAGCTCGCCATTTTAGCGGGCAAACGGTGCCCACAACAAGTTCCGTGAGCAGCTTTATTGCCTTCCTGAAGAACAGAACGGGTTGATCGGGAAGGTTTTTTGCAGAACCGCGCCGAATTGGCGCAGTCAGTCCGGATTGAACCCGCGCACGCTGCGCAGCAGCCCGTCACTTCCGACCTCGGCAAGCGCGAGCGCCTGTCCGTCGGCGACGCAGGCCAGATAGGGGCCTGGCGACGCGGACACCGGGATCGCCTGCCCCTGGCGCAACCGCGCGGCGTCCTGCACGGCAAGCACCAGCGGCGGGTAACCGACCAGTCCCGCCGACATCGGCAGCATCAAGGCGTCGAGCGTGCCAGGACCGCCACGGGCCGCCGTCTCGATCTGCTCGAGACCGACCATTACCGGCTCACGGAACGGATCAACCCAGAGCCTGCGCAACACGCTGACATGCGCACCGCAGCCTAGTCGATCTCCGAGATCGCGTACCAGGCTGCGCACATAGGTGCCCGAACCGCATTCCACCAGCAGATCGAGTCGGTCGCCACGACGCGCGAGCAATTCGAAGCGCGTCACCTCGACTTCGCGCGCGGCGATCTCGACCGTCTCGCCACGTCGCGCGAGCTTGTACAGCGGTTCGCCGTCGCGCTTCAGCGCGGAATAGATTGGCGGCACCTGCGCGATCCGACCGCGCAAGGTCTGCAGCGCCGCCTCCAGGCTTGCGGCGTCGTAATCGCCGACCGCTCGTTCGCGGGTGACCTGACCCTGCGCATCAGCCGTGTCGGTGTCGATCCCCAGAACGGCTTCGACGCGGTAGGCCTTGCTCGCGCCGAGCAGCAGTCCGGCGATCTTGGTCGCTTCGCCAAAACAGATCGGCAGCAGGCCGGTGGCCAGCGGATCAAGACTGCCGGTATGGCCACCCTTGGCCGCGCGAAACAACCGGCGTACCACCTGCAATGCGGCGTTCGAGCTCAGGCCCTGCGGCTTGTCGAGCAGCAGGATGCCGGTGATGTTGCGCCATTGGACGCGTTCTTCCCGACGTTGTGGTTTGCGCATGTGGATCCCGGCGTTGGCAGAGGCATCGGCGCACGAGGTCCGGCTGCGCGACACGGGCATCTCGACGTGTGGATCGTTTTCGACCGAACCTGGTCGCTGTCGTGGACAAGAAACATCGCAGCGGTCACACCCTCGCAGGATGGTATCGAGAACCTGGAGGCTACCGCTGCGCGCGACCACGCGCTTCGCTGTACCGGCGGCGTTGCTTCGCTGGATCAATCACCACGTGGCGCGACTCGCTCGACGTCCTTCGTGATCGCAGGTGTCAGGCGAATGAACGTCCTTACTTGACCGAGATTTCCGGCTGCTCGCGCAGCAACTGCTCGATGCGCTCGCCGCGATCAACCGAATCGTCGTAGAGGAATCGGAGCTCCGGAACACGCCGCATCTTCAGCGTCCGCGAGAGTTCGCGACGAAACTGCACGGCCATCTCGTTGAGCATCTTGACCGCCGGGCCCGAGTCCACGGCCATCAGGGCAGTCACGTAGACACGCGCCATGTCGAGGTCCTTGGTCACCTCGACATCGGACACGCTGACCGACGGCAAGGCATGGTCGCGCACGGCCTGGTGCACGAGCACGGCCACTTCCTTGCGCAGTTGCACGGCGACACGGTCTGAGCGGGTGAAGTCGGCCATTTTTTTCGAGGGGCTAAGGACTAGGGGCTAGGGCGCGATAGGTGAGCGCTTGCAAGATCAAAAAATTTCCGTAGACGCAAAGGAGGGGTTTCGGGACCCTGATGGGCTTGCGCCCTGGCCCCTGACCCCTAGCCCCTGCTCTCAAAACGTGCGCGCCACTTCGATGCGCTCAAAGCATTCGATCTGGTCGCCGGCCTTGACGTCGTTGTACTGCTTGACCGCGATACCGCATTCGACGCCGTTGCGAACTTCGTCGACGAGTTCCTTGAAGCGCCGCAGCGATTCGAGCTCGCCTTCGAAGATGACGGTGTTGTCGCGCAGTACGCGGATCGGCTTGTTGCGCTTGACCACGCCCTCGATGACCATGCAGCCCGCGACCGCGCCGTACTTCGACGAGCGGAACACGTCGCGCACCTGGGCGACGCCGATGATCTCCTCGCGGATCTCGACCCCCAGCATGCCGGTGGCGACCTGTTTCACCTGGTCGATCACGTCGTAGATGATCGAGAAGTAGCGCAGGTCGAGGCCGCTGGTTTCAACAATGCGACGGGCGGCTGCGTCGGCACGCACGTTGAAGCCGATGATCGTGGCCTTCGACGATGCCGCGCGGGTCGCGTCGGATTCGGTGATGCCACCGACGCCCCAAGAAATGACGTTGATCTTGATCAGGTCATTGCTGAGCGCGGTGAGCGCCTGGCGCAGTGCCTCGGTCGACCCCTGCACATCGGCCTTGACGACCAGATTGAGCGTCTGCTGGCCTTCGCCCTGGCCCATCTGCGCCATGACGTCTTCCATGCGGTTGCCGGCCGACTGCACGAGGCGCGTCTCGCGACGTTTCGCATCACGCTGCTGGGCGACGTCCTTGGCCAGGCGCTCGTCGGCGACGACGACAAAATCGTCGCCCGCTTCCGGCACACCCGACAGGCCAAGCACCTGCACCGGAATCGACGGGCCGGCTTCCGCCACCTGCTTGCCGGTTTCGTCGAACAGGGCGCGCACGCGCCCGTACTCAACGCCACAGACGAGGAAATCGCCCTTCTTGAGCGTGCCCTGCTGGACCAGCACGGTTGCCACCGGACCACGACCCTTGTCGAGCGCCGATTCGATGACCGCACCGGACGCGCGACCTTCGCGGACCGCCTGCAACTCCATGACTTCAGCCTGCACCGAGATTGCGTCGAGCAACGCATCGACGCCGTCACCGGTCTTGGCCGACAACGGCACGAACTGCACGTCACCGCCCCAATCCTCCGGAACGACTTCCTGCTGCACGAGTCCCTGCTTGACGTTGTCCGGATTCGCCTCCGGCTTGTCCATCTTGTTCATGGCAACGATCAACGGCACCTTCGCCGCTCGCGCATGCTTGATCGCCTCGATCGTCTGCGGCATGACACCGTCATCGGCGGCGACGACCAGAATCACGATGTCGGTCGCCTGCGCCCCGCGCTGGCGCATCGAGGTGAACGCGGCATGGCCCGGCGTATCGAGGAACGTGATCACGCCCTTCGGCGTTTCCACGTGATATGCGCCGATGTGCTGGGTGATGCCACCGGCTTCGCCGGAGGCCACCTTGGCACGACGGATATAGTCGAGCAGCGAGGTCTTGCCGTGATCGACATGACCCATGATCGTCACGACCGGCGGACGCGACTCGTTCTTGCCGCTGGTGTCGGAATGCGCGAGCAGATCGACTTCGGCGTCGTCGGCATCGGCCTTGACTGCGGTATGACCGAGCTCCTCGACCACCAGCAACGCGGTGTCGTGATCGATGACCTGGTTGATCGTCGTCATCACGCCCATCTTGAACAGTGCCTTGACCACCTCGGCACCCTTCACCGACATGCGCTGGGCGAGATCGGCAACGCTGATCGAATCGCCGAGCGCGACTTCGCGGATGACCGGTGCGGTCGGTCGCGAAAATCCATGCGTGCCCGACGCGCGACTCGGCTCCGAGGAACGCGGCTTGGGCTTCTTGCGCCCGGTTCGGCGTGCCGCAGCTTCCGATGACAAATGCAGTTCGTTGCCGAAATAGCGGCTCGGCGCCGGTGCATCGCCGCCGCCTTCGCGACCGCGATGGCCACCGTGCTTGGGCTTGTGCCGGGGCGAGTCGCCGGCCGGACGATCATCGCCACGGCGAACATGACCCGGGGCGCCGGCGGGTGACGCAGGCGCCGCAGCAGGCTCGCGTGCGACCACGCCGACGTCACCGAGCTTGCGCTGTTCGACCTCTTCGGCTGCGCGTCGTGCCGAGGACTCGGCATCCTTCTTTGCATCCTCGACGGCGCGCAAGCGTGCTTCTTCTTCCTGGCGGCGCTTGTCGGAATCCGAGCGAGCGAGGTCTTCGGCATCGCGCTTCTGCTGCGACTCCTGCAACTTGCGCAAGGCATCCTCGCGCTCGGGATCGACCGAAATCTGGTCTTCCACCGTGCTGCGCTTGACGTAGGTACGCTTTTGGCGGACTTCGACATTGACGGTCTTGGTCGCCGCACCGCGCTGACCCGGATTGACCGTCAGTTCGCTGACCGTGCGCCGCTTCAGCGTGACCTGGCGCGGGGCGTTGTCGTCAGAGACTGTTTCGCCCTTGCCGTGATTGCGGCGCAGGAAGCCGAGCAGCTTGACCTTCTCGGTGCTGCTGATCGACTGCTCCGGATCGGTAAACTTCATGCCGGCTTCGCCGAGCTGCGCAAGCAGCTTGTCGACCGGCGTGCCGAGCACGGTGGCCAGTTGTTTGATCGTTACGTCCGACATTCTCTGTGTACTCCTGACCTGCCCCGCCACTGCCGCCCACCCATCGAAACCATCCGCGCCCGTTTGCGCAGGGACGGCCTCAGGCGGCGCGTGCCGCCATGATCAGCGCTCGCGCGCGATCCTCGTCTATGCCCTCGATACCGAGTTCGATGAGTTCGTCGGCGGCGAGATCGGCGAGATTCTCGCGAGTCACGACACCGTTCTGCGCGAGCTCGTAGGCGAGCGCCTCATCCATCGTATCGACTTCCAGCAGATCGTCTGCCGGCTTGTGTTCTTCGATCCCTTCTTCCACCGCAAGCGCTTCGGTGAGCAATGCATCGCGTGCACGCGCACGAAGTTCCTCGACGATGTCTTCATCGAAACCTTCGATCGCGAGCAGTTCCGCTGTGGGAACGTAGGCGATCTCCTCGACCGTCGAGAACCCTTCCTGGACCAGGATCTGGGCGATCTCGTTGTCGACTTCGAGCTTCTCGATGAACAGCTGGCGCGCCGCGTCCTGCTCGCTCTCGCTCTTCTGGCGCACCTGGTCGGCAGTCATGACGTTGAGCTGCCAGCCACTGAGCTTGCTGGCAAGACGCACGTTCTGGCCACCGCGACCGATTGCCTGCGACAGCTTGTCTTCGGCCACCGCGATGTCCATTGAATGCTTGTCCTCATCGACGATGATCGACTGCACCTCGGCCGGCGCCATCGCATTGATGACGAACTGCGCGTGATTGTCGTTCCACAGCACGATGTCGATGCGCTCGCCATTGAGTTCGTTGGAAACCGCCTGCACGCGCGAACCGCGCATGCCGATGCAGGCGCCGATCGGATCGGTACGATGGTCGTGGGCGAGCACGGCGATCTTGGCGCGATCACCAGGATCACGCGCACAGGCCTTTATCTCGACGAGGCCCTGGCCGACTTCCGGCACTTCGAGCTTGAACAGCTCCATCATGAACTCGGGCGCCGTCCGCGAAATGAACAACTGCGGTCCACGCGGTTCCGTGCGTACTTCGTAGAGATAGCCGCGCAGGCGATCGCCGGCGCGCACCGCCTCGCGCGGAATAGCCTTGTCGCGCGCGATGAATGCTTCGGCGTTGCCGCCGAGATCGATGTAGAGATTGCCGCGCTCGACGCGCTTGACGATGCCGGTGATCAGTTCGCCGACACGGTCGCGATAGGCGTCGACAACCTGCGCGCGCTCGGCTTCACGCACGCGCTGCACGATCACCTGCTTCGCGGCCTGCGCCGCAATGCGTCCGAACTCGGGGTTCTCGATAGGCTCTTCGATGTAGTCGCCGACCGCGGAATCTTCCTTGACGTCGACCGCGTCCATGAGGCGGATCTGCCGGTCCGGCGATTCCATGACGACATCATCGGCGACGACTTCCCAGCGCCGGAAGGTCTCGTACTCGCCCGACTCGGTGTCAATCGACACGCGCGCGACGACGTCCTCGCTCGGATAGCGCTTCTTCGCCGCAGAGGCGAGCGCGGCTTCCATGGCCTCGAAGATGACGTCCTTGGGGACGCCCTTTTCGTTGGCAACGGCATCGACGACCAGCAACAACTCTTTGCTCATGGTTCTCAGCTCCTGCGCGACCGTCGCTGCGGTCTCACTTCTGTTTCGGCCCGCGCTTGCGCGAACCGCCATCCTCGGTCTTGCTTTTTGCCGCGCCCAGACCGAGCGCCGCGTAATCGGGTACCAACCTTGCCTTGACCACGTTCGCGTGCGTGATGACCACGTCGCGCCCGTCCTGATCGATCACGATCCGATCGTCTTCGACCGACTTGATCGAACCGTGGAAACGCTGCCGGCCATTGATCGGCAATGCGACGCTGACACGCACCTCGCTGCCCACGTGGCGCGCAAAGTGCTGCGGCGTGAACAACGGCCGATCGAGGCCCGGCGACGACACTTCAAGCGTGTACCGGCCCTCGATCGGGTCATTGACGTCGAGCAGCGCGGAAACCTCGCGACTGACCCGCTCGCAATGCTCGAGCGTGACGAAACCGTCGGCGACATCGATGTAGACGCGCAAAAGACTGCTGCCGCGACTCGGGCTGTATTCGATACCGACCAGCTCGAGACCGAGGTCGGCCACCAGTGGAGCCAGGATTTCGGCCAGTTTGTCGTTCGTCACGCGTCGTCCGTACCGCCAGAATTCACCAAAAAAAAATGGGCGCAAGGCCCATTCCGTAGTCCGCCGTTGTCTTGCTTCCCAACATCGGCAACGTGCGCTTCCTGCGCCTCCAGCAGAAGGGCCACCGAGGTGGCCCTTCACCGGAAAACTGGTAGCGGGGGCAGGATTTGAACCTGCGACCTTCGGGTTATGAGCCCGACGAGCTGCCAGACTGCTCCACCCCGCATCAGAGCCGGCAATTGTAGCGATGCAGCTCGCAGGAAGCAATGGGGATTGGCCGGCAACAGGGAATCGGGAATCGCGACGGCACCGGCGCTTCAACGTTTCCATGAAGCGACTGGCGAATCCTCAACGGGTGCCGACCACTGATCCCCGATTCCCCGCTATCAGAGCCCCAGCGCCCGATTGCACCAATCAAACAGCGGGCCCCAGGCGACGCCGAGAATGAGCAGGGAGAGACCGTTCAGCGACAGCGTCCAGCGCAGCGGCAAGTCGGGCGGAAGCTCGAGCTTCGCGTCGTGGACCGGCGCATCGAAGTACATCACCTTGACTACGCGCAAGTAGTACAACAGGCCGATGATCGCGAACACGATGGCGACGATCGCGAGCCACAGGAAGCCGGCGTCAACGGCGGTTTTCAGCACCAGAAGCTTGGCGAAGAAGCCGAACAGCGGCGGCACGCCGGCGAGCGAGAACATCGTGATCGCGACAATCCCGGCGTACCAGGGGTTGCGCTGGTTGAGGCCCTTGAAATCGTCGATTTCCTCGGCCTCGAATCCCGCGCGGGCGAGCAGCGCGATGATGCCGAAAGCGACTGCGGCAGTCAGCGCGTAGCTGATCGCGTAAAACATCGCCGCGGCATAACCGGCCGGCGTCGCACCGACGAAACCAAGCAACAAGAAGCCGACGTGCGAGATCGTCGAATAGGCGAGCATGCGCTTGAGGTTGGTCTGCGCGATCGCGAACAGGTTGCCGACCGCGAGCGACAGCACGGCGAGAAACGACAGCATGATCGTCCAGTGCTCGCTGAGGCCACCGAGACCGGACTCGAGCAGTCGATAGGCCATGCCGAATGCGGCCAGCTTCGGTGCCGAACCGATGAACACGGTGACCGCCGTCGGCGCGCCCTGGTAGACGTCGGGCAACCACATGTGGAACGGTGCCGCGCCGAGCTTGAAGGCGACGCCAACGACGATGAAGACGAGGCCGAGCGCGAGCAGGTTCGGGTGTTCGATGAAGCCGGTGCTGGCCTGGATGCGCGCCAGATCCAGCGTGCCGGTGGCGCCGTAGACCATCGACATGCCGTACAACAGCAGGCCCGAGGCGAGTGCGCCGAGCACGAAGTACTTGATCGCCGCCTCGGCCGAAATCGACGAGTCACGGTTCAGGGCCACCAGCGCGTAGGACGACAATGCCAGCAACTCGAGGCCGAGATAGGCCGTGATCAGACTGCCGGCCGAAACGAGCAGCAGCATGCCGATCGTGGCGAACAGGATCAGCAGGTAGAACTCGCCGATCAGCAACTGGCGTTCGCGCAGGTAGTGGCGACCGTAGACAAACGTCAGTGCGCAGATCAGCAACACGAAAAGCTTGAGCACGACGGCAATGTTGTCATGCACGAACATGCCGCCGAACGCGTACACGCCCTGCCCCATCTCCGGCGCACCACGCCAGACAAAAAATGCGGTCAGCGCGAGTGCGCCGATCGATAGCCAGTGGGTGACATCGCGCTGGCCGGGCTTCAGGAACAGGTCGACGAGCAGGATCGCGCAGGTCGCGCCGAGCAGGACCAGTTCCGGCAGGATGACGAGCAGATCGGCAGTGTTGAATGGCGTCATCGGTCAGGCCTTGGCGGTCATCAATGCGTTGACGAGCTGCAGCACGGACGGCTCCATCAGATCAGTCAGCGGCTTCGGATAAATGCCGACGGCGAGCACGGCGATCGCGAACGCTCCGAGCACGACCCATTCGCGCCCGTCGAGGTCCTTGAGTGCGGCGACCTGTTCATTGGTCACCGCGCCGAAGATAACGCGCTTGACCAGCCACAACGTGTAGGCGGCGCCGATGATCAGCGTGAAGGCAGCGATAGCGGCGATCCAGAAGTTGCTCTGGAAGATGGCGACAATGACCATGAACTCGCCAACGAAGCCGCTGGTTCCCGGCAGTCCACAATTGGCCATCGCGAACAGCACGAAGAACGCGGCGTACCACGGCATCACGTTGGCGACACCGCCGTAGTCCCTGATCATGCGTGAATGCATGCGGTCGTAGAGCACGCCGATGCACGAGAACATCGCGCCGGAAACGAAGCCATGCGAGATCATCTGCACCATCGCGCCCTGCACGCCGAGGCGCGCTGCGTCGGGGTTGGCAAAGTCACGCGTCAGTGCGAGCGCGACGAAGATGCCGAGCGTGACGAAGGCCATGTGCGCGATCGAAGAATAGGCAATGAGCTTCTTCATGTCCTCCTGCACGAGCGCGACGTAGCCGATGTAGACGACGGCGACCAGCGACATCGCGATCACTACCCAGGCGTATTCGTACGAGGCATCGGGCGTTATCGGCAGCGAGAAACGGATGAATCCGTAGCCGCCGACCTTGAGCATGATCGCGGCAAGGATCACCGAGCCGCCGGTCGGTGCCTCGACATGTGCATCGGGCAACCACGTGTGCACGGGCCACATCGGCACCTTGATTGCGAACGCGATCAGAAAGGCGAAGAACAGCCAGGCCTGTTCGCTGGTACTTAGGCCGGCCTGGGCAAACGCGGCCAATGAAAACTCGCCGGTCTTCATGTGCAGGTAGATCAGGCCGACCAGCATGAAGATCGAACCGAGGAATGTGTAGATGAAGAACTTGAGCGTCGCGTAGACGCGACGCGGCCCGCCCCAGATGCCGATGATGATGAACATCGGGATCAGCATCGCCTCGAAGAAGATGTAGAACAGCAAGGCATCAGTGGCCGCGAAAACGCCAATCAGCATGCCTTCGAGCGCGAGCATCGCCGCCATGTACTGCGACACGCGCTTGTCGATCGATGCCCACGAACCGATCACCACGAGCACGCTGGTAAACGTGGTCAACACGATCAGTGCCACGGCGATGCCGTCCGCGCCGAGCGCGTAGTAGACCTTGAGCGCACGGATCCATTCGTGCGACTCGACGAACTGCATCGTCACCGGTGCGGCAACACCGGCAAACGTTGCGGTCAGCCCAGGCTGGTAGAGGAAGTACAGCGGCAGACTGAGCGCGAGCGTCGCCAGCGCGATGCACAAGGTCAGCCATCGCGCGACCGTTTCGTCGCGACCGAACGCGAGCACTATCACGGCACCGAGTATCGGCACCCAGATGAGCAAACTGAGAATCGGCCAGTCAGCCATGATGGTCGTCATTCCCCGTGGATCAGTTGGCGACGCGGCCGACAACCCACCAAGAGCCTGCCAGCAGCAGGATCAGGCCGATGATCATCGCGAATGCGTAGTGGTAAAGGTATCCGGACTGCACGCGGCGCACGCCGGCAGCGATGCGTTGCACGAGGCCGGCCGAACCGTTGACGATCACGCCGTCGATCAGGCCGGCGTCGCCGGTGCGCCAAAGGCCGCGACCGAGCGCAATGCCGCCGCGCGCGAACACGGTCTGGTAGAGGTTGTCGACCCAGTACTTGTTCGACAGCAACGTATGCAGCGGACGCAGTGCGTTGGCCGCCTTGTCGGCGATGCGCGGATTGAACAACCAGATGTATGTGGCGGTGAGGAAGCCGGCGACGGCGATCCAGAAGGGCGGCATGGCCAGACCGTGCAGCACGAAGCCAAGCACGCCGTGATAGGACTCGCCGACTTCGCCGATCACGTCATTGGCTTCGCGCACGAAAATCGCGCTGCCGAAGAAGTCGCCGAACAGCATCGAGCCGATGGCAAGACCACCGATCACGACCGACGGAATCGCGAGCAGCACGAGCGGCAACGTGACCACCCATGGCGACTCGTGCGGCGCATGGGCGAGATGGCCTGGCGCGTGCTGGGCGTGATGATCATCGTGATCGCCGTGCGCAGCGTGCGCTGGTGCATGCTCGACGACGAAGCGCTGCGTGCCGTGAAAGGTCAGGTACAGCAGCCGAAAGCTGTACAGCGCGGTCACGAACACGCCCGCCATGACGCAGAAATAGGCATATCCGGCTCCGGCGCGCTGCGAGGCATGCACCGCCTCGATGATCGCGTCCTTGGAGAAGAACCCGGCAAAGAACGGCGCACCGGCCAGCGCCAGCGAGCCAATCCACATCGTGATCCACGTCACCGGCATGTACTTGCGCAGTCCGCCCATGTGGCGCATGTCCTGCTCGTGGTGCATTGCCATGATCACCGAGCCGGCGCCGAGGAAAAGCAGCGCCTTGAAAAAAGCATGCGTCATCAGATGGAACACCGCTGCCGAATAGGCCGACACGCCGAGCGCGACCGTCATGTAGCCGAGCTGCGACAGCGTCGAATAGGCGACCACGCGCTTGATGTCGTTCTGCACGATGCCGATCAGGCCGGTGAACAGCGCCGTGGTTGCGCCGATCACGAGCACGAAGGTCAGCGCGGTATCGCTGAGCTCGAACAGCGGTGACATGCGCGCGACCATGAAGATGCCGGCGGTGACCATCGTCGCTGCATGGATCAACGCGGAAATCGGCGTCGGGCCTTCCATCGAGTCGGGCAGCCAGACATGCAGCGGCACCTGCGCCGACTTGCCCATCGCGCCGATGAACAGGCAGATGCAGACGATCGTCGCAACGTGCCACGGATGTCCGGCGATCAGCTCGACCGTGCGCGCGCCGGCGTCGACGGACGGATCCTGCGCGACCGCGAATACGGCCGCGTAGTCGAACGAGCCGAACCACATGAGCACGCCGGCGATGCCGAGCAGGAAGCCGAAGTCACCGACGCGGTTGACCAGGAACGCCTTCATGTTGGCGAAGATCGCGGTCGGGCGCTTGAACCAGAATCCGATCAGCAAGTACGAGACAAGGCCGACCGCTTCCCAGCCGAAAAACAGCTGCAGGAAGTTGTTGCTCATGACCAGCATCAGCATCGAGAACGTGAACAGCGCGATGTAGCTGAAGAAGCGCTGGTAACCGTCGTCCTCGGCCATGTAGCCGATCGTGTAGACGTGCACCATCAGCGACACGAAGGTGACGACCACCATCATCATCGCAGTCAGGCGATCAACCAGGAAACCGATGTGCGCGCTGTACTTGCCGACCTCGAACCACGTGTAGAGATTTTCGTTGTAGGTCAGCGCACCGCCCCAGACCAGCTGGAAGAGCACGTAGATCGACAAGGCGCAGCTCAGCGCAACGCCGGCGATCGTCACCGAATGCGCGCCGACGCGTCCGATCTGGCGACCGAACAGTCCGGCGAGCACGGCACCGAACAAGGGCGCGAGCACGATGGCGAGCAGGATGCTGGTTTGCAGTGCCATGGCTCAGCCCTTCAGACGGTCGATGTCGGTCACGTCGATGGTCGCGCGATTGCGGAACAAGACGACGAGGATGGCGAGGCCGATGGCCGCTTCGGCAGCCGCCACGGTGAGGATGAAGAACACGAACACCTGCCCGACCGGATCGCCGAGATAGCGCGAGAACGCGACGAAATTGGTGTTGACCGCAAGCAGCATGAGCTCGATGCACATGAGCAGCACGATGATGTTCTTGCGGTTGACGAAAATGCCTGCCACGGCGATGCAGAACAGCACCGCGCCGAACGCGAGGAAATGCGCGAGCGTGATCATGGCGTCGACTCCGGGCGCTTCACCGCATCCATCTTGATCAGGCGGATGCGGTCCTCGCGCTGCACGCGCACCTGCTCACCGGGCTTCTGCGTCTTCAGGCCGCTGCGCCGGCGCAGCGTGAGCGGCACCGCCGCGATCAGGCCGACGGTCAGGATCAGCGCGGCAACCTCGAACGGCAACAGGAACTCGGTGAACAAGGTACGGCCGAGCCATTCGATGTTGGAGAGCCCGGCCGCCGCGGCCGGGTCAGCACCCGGCGCGACCTGCATCGCGCGCACGCCGATCAGCATGAGCATCTGCACCAGCATGACCGCGGCGACGACGACACCCACCGGCAGGAAGCGGATGAACCCTTCGCGCAGCGGCACCAGATCGATGTCGAGCATCATGACGACGAACAGGAACAGCACCATGACCGCGCCCACGTAGACCAGCACCAGCGCGATGGCGAGGAACTCGGCCTGCGCGAGCAGCCACAGGCAGGCTACCGAAAAGAACGTCAGCACGAGGCACAAGGCGGCAACGACCGGGTTCTTGACGCTGATCACGGCCAGCGCCGCAGCGGTTGCCACTGCAGCGAAAAAGTAGAAGCAGACCAGTTCAAAGGTCACTGCAAGTCTCCGCAAATGCTCATCGGAACGGCGCATCCTGGGTGCGTGCAGCGGCGATCTCGGCCTCGTAGCGGTCACCGATCGCGAGCAACTGCTGTTTGTTGATTATGTTCTCGCCACGCTTTTCGAAGTGGTACTCGTGCAGGTGCGTCTCGACGATGGAGTCGACCGGGCACGACTCCTCGCAGAAACCGCAGAAGATGCACTTGAACAGGTCGATGTCGTAGCGCGTGGTGCGCCGCGTGCCGTCCTCGCGTGCTGCCGAGTCGATGGTGATCGCGAGTGCTGGACACACCGCCTCGCACAACTTGCACGCGATACAGCGCTCCTCGCCATTCGGATAACGGCGCAGCGCATGCAGACCACGGAAACGGTTCGATTTCGGAATGTGCTCTTCCGGATAGCGCATCGTGTACTTCGGCTTGAACATGTAGCCGAGCGTCAGGCGCAAGCCGGCGAGCAGCTCGAGCAGGAGCAGGCTCTTGAAGTAGTAGTAGATCTTGTTCATGGCGATGATTTTTCCGTGATCGCTCAGGCGCCGGCGGTGACGATGCCGAAGTACTTCAGGCACGCGGCGACGACGACCCACGCGATCGTGATCGGAATGAACACCTTCCAGCCGAGCCGCATGATCTGGTCGTAGCGGTAACGCGGAAACGATGCGCGGAACCACAGGTAGAAGAAACTGAAGAAGAAGGCCTTGACGAAGGTCCACTGCCAGCCGCCCTTCCAGATCCAGTCGATCCACGGAACGTCGGCGACGATCCAGCCCTGCAGCGGGCTCAGCCAGCCGCCGAGGAACAGCACCGCGGCGAGGAACGCGATCAGGATCATGTTCGCGTATTCGGCGAGGAAGAAGATCGCGAACGCGGAACCCGAATACTCGACGTGGAAACCGGCGACGATCTCCGACTCGCCTTCGGCGACGTCGAACGGCGCACGATTGGTTTCAGCCACCCCGGAGACAAAATAGATCACGAACAGCGGCAGCAGCGGCAGCCAGAACCAGTCGAACAATCCCTTCGTTCCGGCTTGCGCGAGCACGATCTCGGAAAGGTTGAGGCTGCCGGCGAGGATCAGCACGCCAACCAGCGCGAAGCCCATCGCGATTTCGTAGCTGACCGTCTGCGCCGCGGCGCGCATCGCACCGAGCATCGCGTAGCGCGAGTTGGAAGCCCAGCCGGCGATGATGATGCCGTAAACACCCATCGATGTCATCGCCAGCAGGAACAACAGGCCGGCATTGAGGTTCGACAGTGCGAGGCCGGCATCGAACGGGATTACCGACCAGGCGGCGAATGCCGGAACCAGTGCCAGCATCGGTGCGAGGAAGAACAGGAACTTGTTCGCGCTGCTCGGACTGATGACTTCCTTGAGCAGCAGCTTGAAGACATCGGCGAACGCCTGCAGCAGGCCGAACGGACCGATCTGGTTCGGCCCCATGCGCGCATGCATCCAGCCGATCACCTTGCGTTCCCAGTAGACGAACATCGCCACCGTGATGATCACCGGCACGGCGATCGCGAGGATCTTGAGCAGGGTCCAGACCACCAGCCCGGTATTGCCGTAGGTGAGCAAGGTGTCGCGCATCGGATCGAACATGCTCAGGCCCTCGCCACCGACAACGCCGCGCCGTACGGCGGCAACTCGCTGGTTTCGACGTAGCCGGACTCGATCCACACGGCGCCGACCGGCACTTCGCGAAGGATATCGACCGGCAACACCTGCGCGCCGATCCGCGCCGAGCCACCGTGACCGATGCCGAGTGAAGATGCATCGACAGCATTCAGGCCGATCCTTGCACCACGCGTGAGCGGATGCGCGTTGAGTGCCGGCGAGCGGCGCAGCACGGCGTCACCGCGATAGATCGCCATCGTGTCGATGCGCGTGAACAATCCCGCTGCCGAAGCACGTGCGTCAGACTCCACAACGACTGCCGTCTCGGCGGCCGATACGGATTCGTTGCGCGGCATCGTCGCGCGTACTTCCTCGATCGACGTGAAGGCGAAACCGTCAATGGCGAGTGCGGCACCGAGTGCGCGCAATACGCGCCATCCCGGGCGTGCATCGCCCGGAAGTTTCGCACCGCCCTGGACGCGCTGTTCGGTACCGTCGAGATTGACCAGCGTCGCCTCGATTTCCGGCAGCAGGCCGATCGGCAGGATCACCTTGGCCACCTGCTTCAGGGCATCGCTGGCATATGCCGAGAATGCGACGATCTGATCGAGCTGCGCGAGCGCTTTCCATGCAGCGGCACCGCCGGCAAGATCGAGCGCCGACTCGATGCCGTAGAGAACCTGCACGCCGCCCGTGCGTGAGAGCTGCGCGGCGGCATCCAGCCCGTCTCCGTGCGGCAAAACGTGCATGCGCGACAATCCGACCGCGTTGGCGCCGAGCGGCAGTTCATTGCAAGCCGCGCCACTGCGACGCGCGATGGCGCGCACCGCGCGACGCAGCGCAGCCGCCTGGGGATGGGTCGACACGGTGTCGCCGATGATGAAGACCGCAGACTCCGCCGTGGCCAGTGCGCCAGCCAGATCGCGCGGATACTCGCCGGTCGACGGCGCGTCGGCAGCATTGTCGCGGCCTTGCGCGGGCGTGACATCGTCAAGCGCCGTGCCGAGCAACGACACGCTTTCGAGCAGCGCCCCCGGCGCGACCATCCGCTTGCCGGCGAGCGCGTAGGTGAGGTCGATATCGAGCACACCGATCGCGTGGATCTGCGCGCCGCGACGGCTCGCGCGACGCAGCCGCGCATTGAGCAGCGGCAATTCGCGACGCGGATCGCAACCGACCAGCACGATCACCGCTGCCTTGTCGATATCGGCGAACGGCATCTCGAACGCGCGCGCCTGCGACGCGTCGGACAGATCAAGCGCACGCACTCGGTGATCGATGCTGCGGCTGCCGAGGCCATGCACGATCTGCTTCAACAGATAGCCTTCCTCGCTCGATGTCGCGCCATGCACGAGCGCACCAAGGTGGCCGGCGTCGACACTGCGCAGCGCCGTGCTGGCGGCACGCAGGGCCTCTTCCCATTCCACCTCGATCCATGCATTGCCGCGCTTGACCAGCGGACGCGTGGCGCGATCGGTCGAATACAGTCCCTGGTGGCTGTAGCGATCGCGGTCCGACAACCAGCACTCGTTGAGTGCCTCGTTGTCGCGCGGCACCGTACGCAGCACTTCGCCACGTCGCGTGTGCAGCCACAGATTCGAACCGAGCGCATCGTGGTAGCCGATCGACGGCCGGGCGATCAGTTCCCATGCACGCGCGCGGAAACGAAACGCCTTGTTGGTCAGCGCGCCCACCGGACACACATCGATGACGTTGCCGGACAGTTCGCTCATCAGCGGCTTGCCGACATAGGTGCCGATCTGCAGCCGTTCGCCGCGCTCCATGCCGCCGAGTTCGTAGGTACCGGCCACTTCCGACATCACGCGCACGCAGCGCGTGCACTGGATGCAGCGTGTCATCTCGGTGGCGACCAGCGGACCGAGATCCTCGTCGGGAATCGTGCGCTTGCGTTCGACGAAGCGACTGATCGAGCGGCCGTAGCCGACCGACAGATCCTGCAATTCGCACTCGCCGCCCTGGTCGCAGATCGGACAGTCGAGCGGGTGGTTGATGAGCAGGAACTCCATCACATTGCGCTGCGCGGAGAGTGCGCGCTCGGACTGCGTGAAGATCTTCAGTCCCTCGGCCACCGGCGTCGCGCACGCCGGCTGCGGTTTCGGCATCGGCTTGCCGCCCATCTCGACTTCGACCATGCACATGCGGCAGTTGGCGGCGATCGGCAATTTCTCGTGGTAACAGAAACGCGGAATCGCGATGCCGAGGTTGTCCGCCGCCTGGATGATCATCGACCCCTTCGGCGCGAACGCCTGATTGCCGTTGATCTCGATCGTGACGTGGTCGGGTGGCACGTGTGGATCGGCCGGCTGGGCGCTCATGCCGCCACTCCCAGCGCTGGATCGCCGACCATCGAACGCTTGTTGACGATGTAGTACTCGAATTCGTGCCAGTAGTGGCGCAGGAAACCCTGCACCGGCCAGGCAGCGGCTTCGCCGAACGCACAGATCGTATGTCCCTCGATC
>JBBSOU010000016.1:0-44354 GCA_038259445.1 Lysobacterales bacterium
ATTCTTCTCAGGAACAAGATCAGCAATGACTGACCTCAATTTCTCGATGGCGGCACCTTCGGTGTCGGCGAATGTCCGTGCGGCGCCGGCGACTACACCGCCGAAGATGAGCGCGCGCAATCTCGAGTTCTACTACGACGCTTTCCGGGCACTCAAGAGCGTCAACATGGACATCGCCGAAAAGCGCGTGACTGCGCTGATCGGGCCGTCCGGCTGCGGAAAATCGACGCTGCTGCGCATCTTCAACCGCATCTATGCGATCTACCCCAAGCAGGAGGCACGCGGTGAAGTGTTGCTCGACGGTGAGAACATCCTCGATCCGAAGTTCTCGCTCAACCGGCTGCGCAGCAAGGTCGGCATGGTGTTCCAGAAGCCGGTACCGTTCCCGATGTCGATCTACGAGAACGTTGCCTACGCGATCCGCCACTACGAAAAACTGTCCAAGGCCGATCTCGACGCGCGCGTCGAGGAAGCGCTCGTGCAGGGCGCGTTGTGGACCGAGGTCAAGGACAAGCTCAAGCAGAATGCGCTCGGCTTGTCCGGCGGCCAGCAGCAGCGCCTGTGCATCGCGCGCGCGGTCGCGCTGAAGCCCGACGTGCTGCTGCTTGATGAGCCGACCTCGGCGCTCGATCCGATTGCGACCGGCAAGATCGAACAGCTCGTGGCCGATCTCAAGGATCGCTACACGATCGCGATCGTCACCCACAACATGCAGCAGGCTGCACGCGTTTCCGATTTCACTGCGTTCATGTACCTCGGCGAGCTGATCGAGTTCGGCGAAACCGAAATCGTTTTCACCAAACCGGCCAAGCAGCAGACCGAGGACTACATCACCGGCCGCTTCGGCTGAGGACTTTCGCATGACCACTCCAACCGGCGACCACATCGTGAAGAGCTACGACGAAGAACTGCAGCGGCTGACCGGCGAGATCCAGCGCATGGGCGATCTCGCCATCAAGGAACTCGAGGCCGCGATCGCTGCCGTGGTCGAACGCGACAGCGAAGCGGCACAGCGCATCGTCGAGAGCGATCGTGAAATCGATGTGCTCGAGCAGGAAGTCAGCCACGACGTGATCCGCCTGCTGGCCCTGCGCCAGCCGATGGCGCGCGACCTGCGCGAGGTCATGGCCGCACTGCGCATCGCCTCGGACATCGAACGCATCGGCGACTATGCCGCCAACGTCGCCAAGCGCGCGATCGCGCTGAATCGCGTCGACCCGGTGCGGCCAGCCTACGTGCTGCCGCGCCTTGCCGAACTGGCCGGCGATCTCGTCACCGAGGTGCTGATCGCCTACCGCGACCGCGATGCCGATCGCGCCCTGCTCGCCTGGGCGCGCGACGAGGAACTCGATGGCATGTACACCGGCATGTTCCGCGAACTGCTGACCTACATGATGGAAGATCCGCGCAACATCACCGCCTGCACGCATCTGCTGTTCATGGCCAAGAACATCGAACGCATCGGCGACCATGCGACCAACATCGCCGAGAACATCTACTTCCTCGTGCACGGCACGCAGATCGCGCAGGAGCGGCGCAAGGGCGACCAGTCGCACAATGTCGTCAGTGGCGACGTGCCGCCGCCGAAGCGCTGAAGGCGGCACGTCTCAGCACTGCGCTGGCGTTCGCCGTACCTGCTGGCTGAGTCAGACCGTCCAGCGTCCTCACGCATCGACGCTGCTAGACTGCGCTCCGTTCGATCAGCACGCGGCAATTGCATGCAATGGCTCATTGACACGCTCGCCATCGGTCTCGGCCAGCTCAAGATCCTTGCGCTCATCCTCGGCATCGGCTTGCTGATCGAAAGGCTGCGACCGGCGCAGCGGCGTCAGCCGTGGTCGCATATCGGCTTCAACGTCGTCTACGTCAGCTTCATCGTCATGCTCAACAGCGTGCTGATTCCGCCGATCATGACGACCGTGCAGCCGCTGGTACGGGACTGGGGCCTGCACATCCCGCTGGCATTCCCCGACAGCCTTTTCGGTCAGGTGTTGCAGGCACTGGCCTTCTTCGCCACCTATGACTTCTTCTACTACTGGTTCCATCGCGCCCAGCACACCCTGCCCGGCGCCTGGCCGCTGCACAAGCTCCATCACTCGGAAGAGTCCCTCAATGTCACGACGACGATGCGTCATCACTGGCTGGAGGATCCGATCAGGGTATTGCTGATCCTTTTGCCGCTCGGTCTCCTGTTCGAACAGAAGCCGGTGACGATCGTCTGGCTGGCTACGCTGACCATGCTCTGGGGCTACTTCGTGCATGCCAATGTGCGACTGCCGCTCGGTCCGCTGACGCCGGTATTCGCCGGGCCGCAATGGCATCGTCTGCACCACTCGATCGAACTCGAGCATCGCGACCGGAATTTCGCCGCGTTCTTCCCGATCTACGACATCCTGTTCGGCACCTACAGCCGTCCACGCCGCGGCGAGTACCCGGACACCGGTCTGCATTCTGGCGAAACCCTCAACCATCCGATCATGGCGGTGTTTTCACCGTTCCGGGACTGGTGGCGGATGCTGCGCGCGCGAGCGATACCCGCGATCAAGGCTGGCCCTTCGGTCGCAGGCAATCGTGCGCCAGAGCATCAACACCGCACGGTCCGGGAACACGGACCGTCGGGCCAGATCCGAAAGGATCAACGCGTTGACGGCCGGGTCGACGTTCGCGAGTGACGAGTGCGCATTCCTGCGCCATTGCCGCTGTCGCCGCTTCAGTTGCACACCGGCAATCGCGCGTTGGCGGCCAACGCGTCGATTGAACGCCTCAAATCAGGTGCGCTCGCGCCACCAGCGCACGATGCCATAGAGACTGATCGCGATCCATGCACACTGGATCACGAACGCCGACAGGTTGAACGCATACAGCAGCGAGATCAGTACGAGGGTCGCGCCGACGCCATTGATGACGAGGTACAACGGCTGGCGCGCGTCCATCGTGCGTGTCTGCACGAGCAGGTAGGCGGCCAGCACCATGGCGACGCCGATCAGGCCGGCGATGTCGTGCCAGGCGAGCGTCACGACGCGGCGCTGCGCTGGCGCAGCACTTCGAACAACGTGACGCCGGCGGCGACCGACACGTTGAGGCTCTCGACACTGCCGCGCATCGGAATGCGTGCGCGGAAATCGCACGCTTCTTCGGTCAGCCGACGCAGGCCCTCCGCTTCGCTGCCGAGCACGATCGCCACCGGCCCCTTGAAGTCGAGGCTGTACAGCGACTGTTCGGACGTGCCGACCAGGCCGGTCAGCCAGACGCCGCTTTCCTTGAGCGTGCGCAGGCAGCGCGCGAGGTTGGTCGCGGCGATGAACGGCACGCGGTCGGCTGCGCCGGCCGAGGCCTTGCGCACCGTCGGCGTGATGCCGACGGCCTTGTCCTTCGGACAGATCACTGCGGTAACGCCGGCGGCCTCGGCACTGCGCAGGCAGGCGCCGAGGTTGTGCGGATCGGTGACGCCATCGAGCACGAGGAACAGCGCGTCGCTTCCGGCAGCATCGATCAGTCCGGGCAGTTCGCTTTCGTTGCGCGGCGGTGGCGCGTTGTAGCGCGCGACGATGCCCTGGTGTCGTGCACCGCCGGTCATGCGGTCAAGCGCCTCGCGATCGCGCGCATGCGGCTTGATGCCCATGTCACGCGCACGCTCGGCCAACTCCCTGACACGCACGTTCTGCTGGCCGTTCTCGACATACAGCTCGGCGATGTTGCCGGCGTCGTAGTTCAACGCGGCTTCAATCGAATGGATGCCGAATAGCAGTTCGCTGCTCATGCCTGATCACACGCGGTCGGGGGACGCGCAGTGTACGCGAGCGTGGGCCGCGCCGAATCAGCGCTCGCGCGTGAGGACCGTCTCGACCGCCCTGCTCTCGTCGCCTTGCGGAGAAATGTTGAAGGCGGTGATGACGAGCCGGTCGTCGCCATCGAGCACGATCTCGGTGCGCCAACCCCACGGCGCGCCGTCGTCGTGACCGCCGTAGTGACCGAGCACGGCCAGACGCAAGTCCTCCTTCGATCCCTCGCAGAACATCAGCTGGGTGCCGGTGTGGGCGCTGTCGATCCAGGCTGCCTCGTGGCATTTGCGCTCGATATGCCAGCCGTAGAGGGCGAGTCCGTGCTGCGGCTCGCCCATGAATGTCGTCTCGTACTCGTGCTGGACGAAACGGCCACCGAGCACCGCGCGAATCGTGCCGCGGATCGGCGCCTCATCGGCAACCTTGTCCGGCTCGAACCACACGCGCGTGGTGCCGTGCCAACTGCCGACCAGCTGACCCAGTGCATGATGTCGGCCTCCTGGCTGCATCGATTCCTCGAACGCCTGCTTGCCCACGTTCTCGCTCCATGTGCTCGACTCGGGGGCGCAATCTAGCGCATGTTCGATGCCCGATGCGACGAGGCGCGCGCGAGGAGTATGCGAAACCACGCCTTGCCTGCGTGCAGGCGATGCGCTGATGGCTGCACCGACGCGAACGGAATATGCGTAGCGACGACGCTGCTTCCGGCGACGCGCTAAAATCGCACCACCGCACCGCGCGCGCCGCATCGCGCGCGCCAACCTGCAGAGCGACCACCATGAACTCCGACTACCGCAAGCCCCTGCCCGGCACCCGCCTCGACTGGTTCGATGCATGCGCCGCTGTCGATGCAATCACGCCAGGCGCGTGGGCCACGCTGCCGTACACGGCGCGCGTGCACGCCGAGAACATCGTGCGCAAGGCCGATCCAGCGCGCGTTGCGGTCTATTTGCAACAGCTCATCGAGCGCAAGCGTGACGTCGATTTCCCGTGGTTTCCCGCGCGCGTGGTCTGCCACGACATCCTCGGCCAGACCGCGCTGGTCGATCTCGCCGGCTTGCGCGATGCAATCGCCGACATGGGTGGCGACCCGGCCAAGGTCAACCCCGTGGTGCCGGTGCAATTGATCGTTGACCATTCGCTGGCGGTCGAATGTGGCGGCTATGACCCCGATGCCTTCGCCAAGAACCGTGCGATCGAGGACCGCCGCAACGAAGACCGCTTCCACTTCATCGACTGGACCAAACTCGCCTTCAGGAACGTCGACGTGATCCCGCCCGGCAACGGCATCATGCATCAGATCAATCTCGAGAAGATGTCGCCGGTCATCTACGTGCAGGATGGCGTCGCGTTTCCCGATACCTGCGTCGGCACCGACAGCCACACACCGCATGTCGATGCGCTCGGCGTGATCGCGGTCGGTGTCGGCGGCCTTGAGGCGGAAAACGTCATGCTCGGCCGCGCTTCGTGGATGCGCGTGCCCGACATGATCGGCGTTGAACTGACCGGCCGGCCGCAACCGGGCATCACCGCAACCGACCTCGTGCTCGCGCTGACCGAGTTCCTGCGTCAGTCGAAGGTGGTCGGTGCGTACCTGGAATTCTTCGGCGAAGGCGCCGCCGCACTGACCATCGGCGACCGCGCGACGATTTCGAACATGTGTCCCGAATACGGTGCGACGGCAGCGCTGTTCTTCATCGACACGCAGACCCTCGACTACCTGCGCCTGACCGGCCGCAGTGACGAACAGGTCGCGCTGGTAGAAACCTATGCAAGGGCCGCAGGGCTGTGGGCCGACGCACTCGTCACCGCACGCTACGAGCGCACGCTGCAGTTCGACCTGTCGGGCGTCGAACGCAACATGGCCGGACCATCGAACCCGCACAAGCGCCTGCCGACGGCGGCACTCGCCGAACGCGGTATTGCCGACCGGGCCAAGCTGGCTGCCGGCAGGATCGACGAAGCCGACGGACGCATGCCCGACGGCGCGGTCATCATTGCCGCGATCACGAGCTGCACCAACACCTCCAATCCACGCAATGTCATCGCCGCCGGCCTGATCGCGCGCAACGCCAATGCGCGCGGTCTCGTGCGCAAGCCGTGGGTAAAATCATCGCTGGCGCCAGGCTCGAAGGCGGTGCAGCTCTACCTCGAGGATTCGGGCCTGCTGCCCGAGCTCGAAACGCTCGGCTTCGGCATCGTCGCGTTCGCCTGCACCACCTGCAACGGCATGAGCGGCGCACTCGACCCGGCGATCCAGCAGGAAATCATCGCGCGTGATCTCTATGCCACCGCCGTGCTGTCGGGCAATCGCAATTTCGACGGGCGCATCCACCCGTACGCGAAGCAGGCGTTCCTCGCCTCGCCGCCGCTGGTCGTCGCCTACGCGATTGCCGGCACCGTGCGTTTCGACATCGAGAAGGACGTGCTCGGCACCGACGCCGACGGCAACGACGTGCGCCTCAAGGACATCTGGCCAAGCGATGCCGAGATCGACGCGATCGTGCGCGCCAGCGTCAAGCCCGAGCAGTTCCGCAAGGTCTACGAGCCGATGTTCAGCGTGCGCGTCGAACACGGCGGCAAGGTCGATCCGCTGTATGCATGGCGGCCACAGAGCACCTACATCCGCCGGCCACCGTACTGGGAAGGTGCGCTCGCCGGCGCACGCACGATGAGCGGCATGCGCGCGCTCGCGGTGCTGCCCGACAACATCACCACCGACCATCTGTCGCCGTCGAATGCGATCCTGCTCGACAGTGCAGCCGGCGAGTATCTCGCGCGCATGGGCCTGCCCGAAGAGGACTTCAACTCCTACGCAACACACCGAGGCGACCATCTGACCGCGCAGCGGGCGACATTCGCCAATCCGCAACTGGTCAACGAAATGGCGGTCGTTGATGGCGCAGTCACCAGGGGCTCGCTGACGCGCCTCGAGCCGGACGGCACGGTCATGCGCATGTGGGAAGCAATCGAAATCTACATGGCGCGCAAGCAGCCGCTGATCATCATCGCCGGTGCAGACTACGGCCAGGGCAGCTCACGCGACTGGGCAGCCAAGGGCGTGCGCCTGGCCGGTGTCGAGGCAATCGTCGCCGAGGGTTTCGAGCGCATCCATCGCACCAATCTGATCGGCATGGGCGTGTTGCCGCTCGAGTTCGTGCCGCGCGACACGCGCATGACCTTCGCCATCGACGGCAGCGAAACCTTCGACGTGAGCGGCCCGCGCACGCCGCGCGCGTCGATGTCCCTGATCATCCGACGGCGCAGTGGCGAGGTCGTCGAGGTGCCCGTCATCTGTCGGCTTGATTCCGATGAGGAAGTGTCGATCTACGAAGCCGGCGGCGTCCTGCAGCGCTTCGCACAGGACTTTCTCGCGTCGAACCACGCGGCCTGAGTGACGCGCCATGCGGGCTGCACGCGCGGCTGAGCGATGCTCAGCGTTTGGCATCAAAGCGCCCCCTTCCGCCCTCCGGGCACCTTCCCCCGCTACGCAGGGGAAGGACAAGATGGAAACCGCTCCGAACCCTCCCGTCCCCGCCCAGCCGCGTGCCTTCCCCTGCGCAGTGTGCCTGCCTTCCCCTGCGCAGCCTCTTCACCCTTCCCCTGCGCAGCCTTCTTACCCTCCCCCAGCGCAGCCTCTTCATCCTTCCCCTGCGCAGCCTCTTCACCCTTCCCCTGCGCAGCCTCTTCACCCTTCCCCTGCGCAGCCTCTTCACCCTTCCCCTGCGCAGCCTCTTTACCCTCCCCCAGCGCAGCCTTCTTACCCTTCCCCTGCGCAGCGGGGGAAGGTGCCCGAAGGGCGGAAGGGGGCGCTTTGGCTTCTGCCTGCGCAGCGGGGGAAGGTGCCCGAAGAGCTGAGGGGGGTGCTCGTTGTTTCTTGCCGGTGCGCGCGCAACGACGATAGCGACCTCGGCTTACCAGGTCGACAGTCCGAGCGACTCGCCAATGCGATACCACGCGCGCCTCAGCAGTGCGTCATCGGCGTGGCGCGCATGCTCGACGCTGTAACCTCGGCCGGGCTCGTTGCTCCATTGACTCTCGAACCAGCGCGTCGCATCGGCGATCACCGCGTGATCGGAGGCAGCGCTCAACTGCACATTGGTTTCCAGATTGAGATCGTCGAGGTTGCGACGCGTGAAGTTGGCCGAACCGAGGATCAGCGTCGATGCCTGCGCGCCCCGATGCAGCAGCAGCTTGGCGTGGCATTGTTCGCCGTGCGTATCGCACCAGCGCACCTCGATGCCGGACTGCACAAGTTCGCTTGCGACCTGCCGGTTGGGCACGCCGTTCTTCTTGCGTCCGAATGCATCCTCATTCGGATCAAGCAGAACGCGAAGTGCGACGCCACGCGCATTCGCGGCCTTCATGGCGGCGATGACGTCGCGATCGGCGAGGTAGAACACGGCCACGTCGAGGGACTCTCCAGCCGGCGCGCGATCGATCGTCTCGAGCAGCGCGCGTTCGATGGCGCCTTCGGTCAGCACGCGCAGGCGCGCGCCGGTGTCCGCTTCGGTCGCCGAAGCTGTGGGCACGGCGTCAAGCGGGGTGCCCGAAAACGCCGCCACTGCCGCCTCGCTGGCGATCAGGTCAAGCGCGGCATCGCCCGAGAAGCGCATGGCGACATTGCCGTGGGCGCTGCTGGCATCGTGCGGATTGGCCGAGGTCACCAGCGCATGCCAGTCGTCGCCGGCATCGACCACCAGCGTCTTGCGATGGTTGGCGCGGAAGTTCGGCAGGGCCAGCCAGCTGCGCAGACTGATCTTCTCGCTTCCGAACGGGTTCGGCAGCCAGCCACCGCCGGCGCTGTTGCCGAGCCAACTGCAGCACAGCCCCCACGGGCCGGTCCAGATCGGATTCGACGCGCGCAAGGCGGCGAGATCGGTGACGATCACCTGCGCGCCTGCCGCTTGCAGTCGCTCAAGGTGCGCAGAACGGATACCGCCATAAACCGTGTTGATCGGATCGGTGATGACGATGATGCGCATTTCGGGAATGGCGGCCTTGCGCTCGAGCAGGGCTGCGGTCAGCTCCGTACTCAAAGGCCGCAAGGCCGCACCGTCGACACTGCCGAGGTCGTTGAAAAGGAACATGTCGAGCACGACCAGTCGTGTCGCTCCCGCGATCATTGAAAACGCGGTGCTGAAAATCGCCTGCTCGCTGTGCCGCGTGCCGGAATCATCGACGAAGGTGCGATCGGCAATGAACGCGGTGTTTTCGGCGGAACGCCAGGGGCCGGTCATCGAGACGCCGTCGGGCATCGGCTTGACCACCTGCCACAGCGCAGTGCCGAACCAGATCAGCCCGATCACGCCCAGTCCAGCGAGCCAGCGTCGGCGACGGTTGCGCACGTTTCTTCCTCCAAAGGTTTGCCTGCGAGCATGCCACGAGTCAGCGCCGATGATCGCTTCACGGCGTTCCCGGCTTCGGTATCCGGCGCCTGAGGTCGAGTGCATGGATCGATTTCCATGGGTCGGGGGTCGACGCGCGCGAAGCCTTGCCGGAACCCGTGTGCGGCCCCATCCTCGACGGGCGGGAAATCACCGCGTCCGCAACAGACACGCACGCAGAACCGAAGGAAGTCCGCCGACATGACGCACACACCGCAACTGCGCATCCCCGCCACCTACCTGCGCGGCGGCACCTCGAAAGGTGTGTTCTTCCGTCTTGAGGACCTGCCGGAAGCGGCGCGCGTGCCGGGAGCCGCGCGTGATGCGCTGCTGTTGCGCGTGATCGGATCACCCGACCCGTATGCCAAGCACACCGATGGCATGGGCGGCGCGACCTCGAGCACGAGCAAGTGCGTCATCATCGCCAGGAGCAGCCGGCCGGATCACGACGTCGACTATCTTTACGGTCAGGTCGCGATCGATACGGCGTTTGTCGACTGGAGCGGCAACTGCGGCAACCTGTCGACGGCGGTTGGACCATTCGCGCTCGCCAACGGCTTCATCGATGCCGCACGCCTGCCCGCCGACGGCACATTCCCGGTGCGCGTCTGGCAGGCCAACATCGGCAAGACGATCGTCGTGCATGTGCCGATCGCGAACGGCGAAGTGCAGGAAACCGGCGACTTCGAACTCGACGGCGTGACCTTCCCCGCCGCCGAAATCGTTCTCGAGTTCCTCGATCCTGCCGACGACGGTGAAGGCGACGGCACCGGCGCGACGTTCCCGACCGGAAACCTCATCGATGAACTCGTCGTGCCGGGTATCGGTACGCTTCAGGCGACGATGATCAATTCCGGTGTGCCGACCGTGTTCGTGAATGCCGCGGACATCGGTTACGACGGCACCGAGCTGCAGGCGGCGATCAACGAAGACAAGGCCGCGCTGACGCGACTCGAGGCGATCCGCGTCGCCGGTGCATTGCGGATGGGCCTGATCGGCTCTGCCGACGAAGCGGCGAAGCGTCAGCACACACCGAAGGTCGCGTTCGTCGCACCGCCGCGGGACCATCTGACGTCAGCCGGCAAGACGGTCGCTGGCAATGACATCGACCTGCTCGTGCGCGCCATGTCGATGGGCAAGTTGCACCACGCGATGATGGGCACGGCGGCGGTCGCGATCGCCACGGCGGCATCGATCCCCGGCACTCTGGTCAATCTCGCCGCCGGTGGCGGTGCGCGCACCGCGGTCCGCTTCGGTCATCCGTCGGGCACATTGCGTGTCGGCGCCGAAGCGCAACGGGTCGATGGCCAGTGGCGCGTCACCAAGGCAGTCATGAGCCGCAGTGCGCGCGTGCTGATGGAAGGTTACGTGCGCGTGCCTGCAGCGGCGTCCTAGCCGTTCCTGCGCGCGCACCGCATCCGATCGCGTCGCTCAGGAATCGACGGCGAGCCGGAAATCGATCTTGCGATCCTCCAGGCTTGCGCGCAGCACCTGAACGCGTACGCTGTCGCCGATTCGGAACGTGAGTCCGCGTCGCTCGCCGCTGAGCATGTGGCGTACCGGATCGAAGTGGTAGTAATCGTTCGGCAGCTGCGTGATGTGAACGAGGCCGGTGATCTTCGACTGGGTCAGCTCGACGAACAGGCCGAACGAGGTGACGCCGGAAACGACACCGTCGAATTCACTGCCGACATGCTTTTCCATCCACGCACATTTGTAGCGCTCGTCGACGTCGCGCTCGGCTTCCTGCGCACGACGCTCGTTGTGCGAGCAATGCACCGACATCGAGCCCATCTGGCTCGGCGAATAGGTGTAGGTCGCCCCCTTGCCACCGCTGATCGCATGGCGGATCGCGCGGTGCACGAGCAGGTCGGGATAGCGGCGGATCGGTGAAGTGAAGTGCGTGTAGGCCTCGAGCGCGAGACCGAAATGCCCGGTGTTCTCGGGCTGGTAGACGGCCAGGCTCTGCGAGCGCAGCACCACCGATTCGATCAGGCTGCAATCCGGTCGCTTGCGGATCTTGCGCAGCAGTGCGGCGAAATCAGCCGGCTTGACCTCGGCTGCAGGCGGCAGGCTCAGCTTGAACTCGCGCAGAAACTCGATCAGGTCATCGTACTTGGACGCCGGCGGTGAGGCATGCACGCGATACGGCGACGGAATACGCATGGCGATCAGGAACTTCGCCGCCTCGACGTTGGCCGCGATCATGCACTCCTCGATCAGCTTGTGCGCATCGTTGCGCGGTTCGCTGCCAAGCTGGATGACCTCGCCCGACGCGCCGAGCCGGAATTTGACCTCGGTGCTTTCGAAGTCGATCGAGCCGCGCCGCTGGCGCGCGCGCGCAAGTTGCTTGTAGAGGTGATGCAGCGTCTCGAGTTGTGGCAGCAGATCGCGCAGTTCGGCGCGCGCGTCGTCGAGTTTCTCGCCGACGGTCTGCCAAACCCGCGTGTAGGTCAGGCGCGCATGTGAACGCATCACGGCATCGTAGAAGGTCGAGCGCACGACCTCGCCTTCGCGATCGACTTGCATGTCGCAGACCATGCACAGGCGATCGACTTTCGGGTTCAGCGAGCAGATGCCATTGGACAAGGTTTCCGGCAGCATCGGCACGACGAAGCCCGGGAAATACACCGAGGTCGAGCGCAGGTACGCCTCGTCATCGAGTGCGCTGCCAACGCGCACGTAGTGCGAGACGTCGGCGATCGCGACGATCAGGCGATGGCCTTCGTTGTTCGCTTCGGCATACACGGCATCGTCGAAGTCACGCGCGTCCTCGCCATCGATCGTGACCAGCGGCAGGCTGCGCAGGTCGACGCGACCGGCGCTGTCGGCGGCGCTGACTTCCGGAGAAATCTCGGCCGCCATGCGGACCACCGCGTCCGGCCAGGCGTTCGGCAAGCCATGGCTGGCGATAGCCATCTCGACCATGATCGACGGCGTCAGGCGCTCGCCGAGCACGGCAAGGATGCGTCCCATCGGCCCGCGGTACTGGGTCGGTGGATCGCTGATCTCGGCGATCACGATCTGGCCCGCGCGAGCGCCTTTCTCTTCGCCGGGGCGGATCATGATGTCCTGATGGATGCGCCGATCATCCGGAGTGACGAGTACCACGCCATTTTCGCTGATCACGCGACCGACCAGGCGCGACGAGCGGCGCTCGAGCACTTCGACGATCGCGCCCTGGCGCCGTCCGCGCCGATCGACACCAACGATGCTGCCGAGCACGCGGTCGCCGTGCAGCACCGGCCGCATCTGTGCTGGCGAAAGGTAGAGGTCTTCGCCGCCGGCATCGGGACGCAGGAAACCATAGCCCTCGGCATTGGCGAGGACGACGCCGGGAATGAGATCAAGCTTTTCAGCCACGCCGTAGCCGCCGCGACGGTTCTGCAGCAGTTGGCCATCGCGCACCATCGCCGCGAGACGCTTGGTCAGCGCGTCGACGTCCTGTTCGCTGCTGAGGCCCAGCGCCTGCGCCAGAGCCTCGGTCTTCATCAGCACGCCGTCGTCGGCGAGCACCGCGATGATCGCTTCGCGGCTCGGGATCGGTCGCTCGTAGCGCTGCGCCTCGCGCTCCGCATACGGATCCGCCTGGCGCGCAGCGGCGGGCGGGCTGCCTGCTCGCCTGGATGGCGGCGGCGCTGTGGACGTTGCCTTCTGCCGGCCCGACATCGCGGCCGGTTGCGGCATCCACGGCGGCAGCTTTGCGCCGTCCTTCTTGCCGCGTCCGCTGTCCGCGGTCTTGCCCTTGCCTTGTTTGCCTGGTGTCTTCTTTGCCACGTGTTGTCGTACTCCTTTCGCGCCGGCCACCGACCGACGCATTGCAATGATTGACAGGACTCGCGCCTGCCCAGTATCGTTCGCGCCCCCGAACGGCCACGCCAGCCGGGGAACGCCCGGGTGGCGGAATTGGTAGACGCACTAGCTTCAGGTGCTAGCGGGGCGACCCGTGGAGGTTCGAGTCCTCTCCCGGGCACCACATGATTCACCGTGATGGCTGACAGTCATCGCGAGTTCTTCACAAAGCCCCGCCATGTGCGGGGCTTTTTTGTTGCGCGCGAACGCGCCCACCAAGCCTTCGCCTGTCGCAGTGTACAGCACGGGTGCAAGCGCACTGGCATGCCAGAAGCCGACTCGGCTTCTGGACTGCGCCCGCGATTGCGCGCCCTCGGGGACCCGCTGAGGCGGTCAGTCGATCGAAGCAATCAATTCGTCGATGGCTTTTTGCCAGCTCGGACGATCGACCACGGGCACTGACTTGTCGATCGTCCGTGCGACGCGCTTGCTGCGCGCATGCAAGGCCTTGCGCAGTTTGCCGCGGCCCTGCGGCCAGAACTCGAGCACCTTGCGCAAGGCGAGTTCAAGCGCGCCCAGGCGCGCCGCGAGCGTCTCGCTGCGGTCGGTCAGTTCGGCAACACGCGTTTCGAGCGAGCGCACTTCGAGTGGCTTGATCGGAAGTGCCTTCAATGAGGTCGACTCGGCAATCGCCGGCTTCGCCGCGAGCACCTTCGGTGGCTTCGCTGCCTTGACCTTCTTCGTCGGCTTCGCCTTCTTTGCCGACTGCGGAGCCGTCTTCGTCCGCTTCGCCGGCGAACCGGTCATGGACAAAGGATTCTTCACTGCTGCCTTGTTCGCCATCGACGTCTCCGCAGATTCACGCGCAGTCGCGCGGCAGCGCAGCGTAGCACCGCACCCCTCGATTCATTGTGACAACCCGATGACAGCCGGCAAGGACCGGCCGGCTGGCAATGCTCAGGCGAAAGGATCGCGCAGCACGATCGTATCGTCACGGTCTGCTCCGGTTGCCACGAGCGCGAGGTGACATCCCGAGAGTTCTTCAACCGCGCGCAGATAGGCGCGCGCGGCCGCCGGCAGCTTGTTCCATTCACGCACGCCCGAAGTCGGCTCTTCCCAGCCGGGAAAATCGAGATAGACCGGTTTGCACTCGGCCCAGCCGTCGGCATCGAGTGGCGCGAGCTCGCGACGCTTGCCGCGGTATTCGTAGGCGATGCAGACCTTGATGGTCGGCAGGCCGTCGAGGACGTCGAGCTTGGTGATCGCGAGGCCGTTGATTGCATTGATCTGCGTGGCGCGCTTGAGTGCAACCAGATCGATCCAGCCGCAACGGCGCGGTCGTCCGGTGCTGGCGCCGTACTCGTTGCCGCGCCGACGCAGTTCCTCGCCCATCGCGTCATCGAGCTCGGTCGGAAACGGGCCGCCGCCGACACGCGTGGCGTAGGCCTTGCAGATGCCGAGCACGTAGTCGATGTCGCACGCGCCGACACCCGTGCCGGCGAGTGCGCCACCGACCGTGGTATTCGAGGACGTCACATACGGATAGGTACCGTGGTCGATGTCGAGCAGCGCGCCCTGCGCACCCTCGAACAGGATGTTTTCGCCGCGCCTGCGCGCGTCGTAGAGCAACGTCGAGACGTCGTCGATCATCGGCCGCAGGTACTCGGCGAAGGCGAGTGCATCGTCGAGCGTCTTCTGGTAATCGACACCGTCCGCCTTGAGCCACTGCGTGAGCACGAAATTGTGATAATCGACCGCCGCCCTGACCTTGTCCGGCAATTCCGACGGATACATGAGATCGGCGACGCGGATGCTGCGGCGCGCGACCTTGTCTTCATAGGCAGGGCCGATTCCACGTCCGGTGGTGCCGATCGCCTTTGCGCCGGAGGCCTTCTCGCGCGCCTGATCGACAGCAATGTGATACGGCATGATCAGCGGCGTGGCCGGCGAGATCTTGAGCCGCGAGCGCACTTCCACGCCCTGCGCCTCGAGCTCGGAAATTTCATGCTCCAGCGCGGCCGGCGAAAGCACCACGCCGTTGCCGATCAGGCACAGCACGCCCTCGCGAAGAATGCCGGACGGGATCAGATGAAGCACGGTCTTCTTGCCGCCGATGACCAGCGTATGACCGGCATTGTGGCCGCCCTGAAACCGCACGACCGCGCTGACGCGCTCGGTGAGCAGGTCGACGATCTTGCCTTTGCCTTCGTCGCCCCACTGCGCGCCGAGGATGACTACCGAATTTCCCATGGACCTTCCCGCCTCGCGTCGCGCGCCCCGGCAAGGGGCGATCAGAAAAATGCCGCGGCCGCGCCAACAAGCGTGGCCGCGGCGACGTTCGTCATTGAACCATCTGCAAGGCAATGATGCCAACCGCGACCATGCCGCCACCGATCAGGCGCATGGTGCGCTCGTCGAGTTCCTGCAGCTGGGCGGCCATGCGCTTCCATGCACCCGGCGCAGCCAGCAACAACAGCCCTTCGAGCACCACGACCAGGCAGAGTGCCGCGAGCAGCTCCGACGGCATCGGTATGGACCAGGCTTACTGGCTGTCTTTGAGGTAGCGCAGGAATTCAGATTCCGGATCGAGCATGAGCAGCCCGTTGGTGTTCTGGAACGACTCGCGGTAGGCCTCGAGGCTGCGGTAGAACGCGTAGAACTCGGCATCCTTGCCATACGCGGAGGCGTACACGCGGGCCGCTTCGGCATCGCCTTCACCGCGCGCGGTCTGCGCATCGCGGTAGGCTTCTGCGCGCAGCACCTGGGTCTGGCGGTCGGCATCGGACTGGATGCGTTCGGCCGCCTCGTTGCCCTCGGCACGCAGCGAGTCGGCCACCTGCTTGCGCTCCGATCGCATGCGCTCATACACCGAACGCAGCACCGAGCTTTCTTCCGGCAGGTCGATGCGCTTGATGCGCACGTCGAGGATCTCGATGCCGAGATTGAGTGCCGACAGATTGGCTGTCTGCACCAGCGACTGGGTCAGGTCAGAACGTGCGCTGGACACGACTTCCTGCAGCGTGCGCGAGTTGATCGCGGTGCGCATGCCGTCCTTGACGATCGGCGCAAGGCGTTGCTGCGCACGCGTCTCTTCGCCGGCCACCGAGGTGTAGAACTTCGACGAGTCGGAGATCCGCCACTTGACCACGAAGTCGACATTGACGTCCTTCTTCTCCGAAGTCAGGTAACGCTCGGCCGCCGCATCGAGTGTCTGCAATCGGCGGTCGAAGCGCACCGCCTGCTGGATCAGCGGGACCTTGAAGTGCAGGCCGGGCTTGAAACCGGCTTCGACGATGCGTCCGAACTGAAGCAGGATCGCGGTCTGGCCTTCGTTGACGATGAATACGCTGTTGATCGCGATGAACACGATGCCGGCGAAGATGATGCCAATAATCGAGCGCATCTCAGCGACCTCCCTTTGCCGGTTCCGGTCTCGCGGTGATGACCTGGTTGCTCGCTTCCGGCAACGGCGGTGGCGGCGTCACCGCCTGTCCACCCGGTGCCGGCACGTAGAGGATGTTCTTGCCGGAGGTCATGTCGACCACCTTCGGAGTGCGGCTGACCACCTGCTGCACCGTTTCGATGTACAGGCGCTTGCGCGTGACTTCAGGCGCGGCACGGTATTCCGTGGCGATCAGGTTGAAACGTTCGGCGTCACCCTCGGCCTTGGCGATTCGTTCGGCCTTGTAGCCGAGCGCCTCGGCGAGGATACGCGCGGCCTCACCGCGCGCTTCAGGGACGACGCGCTTGGCGTAGGCATCAGCGATGTTGCTCGCGCGCTGGCGATCCTCGCGCGCGCTGATGGCGTCGTCGAACGAGTCCTTGACCTCCTGCGGCGGACGCACATTCTGGAAGTTGAGCACGGTAACGTTGAGTCCGGCGTCGTAGCGGTCGAGCGTCTGCTGCATGACCTTGCGTGCCTGCTGGGCGAGGTCGGCACTCGGATTGGCGACGATCGGCGCGCCGTCGATCGGCTCGATGCGCTGGTCGGGCATGATTGCGTCGAGCTTGCCGGTGCCGATCACTTCTCGCACCGCGCTTTCCGCGGCCTGCTTGAGGGTCTCGTCGGGATCGCGTGTCGAGAACAGGTAGCGGGTCGGATCGGCGACCTCGTACTGCACGTTGAAATCGACCTGCACGATATTCTCGTCGCGCGTGAGCATGCGCACCGTGTCGGACACGGCACGCGCCGCAGTGGCGTCGACCTTGGTCACGCTTTCGATCGGACGCGGGAACTTGAAATTGAGACCCGGCGTCATGACCCGGTTGAGCTGGCCGAAACGCAGTACGACGCCGGCTTCGTTGGCCCGGATACCGGTCCACGAGTCGTAGAGCACCCATGCGATGACAATGCCGACAACGGCGAGGATTGCGCCGTTACTGCCTCCGGAACTGCCCTTGCCGGATTCGGAACCACCGCCCGAACCACCGCCGAAAAGCTTTCCGAACGTCTCTTTAAGGCGCTTGATTGCGGCTTCCACATCATTGCGCGGTCCGCCACCGTTGTCGCGCCAGGGGTCGCGCTGCTTGCCGCCACCGGGTTCATTCCAAGCCATTAGCATGTTGTCCTGTGATCAAACGGTCGTCGACCCGTTGCGGCGTCGCAATGCACCGGCATGCGTGAACGTGTACCGGTGTCGGAGAATGGCGGTCGTGTTGACCGGCGCGCGCACCGGCGGCACTGCGGAGCACGTCACGCGTGCGCAGCGCCGCCGTGATTGTAGGTAGGGGCCAACTCGGGGGCAAGCAAGGCCTGTCGCAACCATTCACCGTCGCCGTCGGGCAAACCGAACATCGGCTCAAGCTGGCTCAGGGGCGCGTCGATCTCGATCGACCATCCGTTCTCGTCACCGTGCTCCGAGACCACCAGGCCCTGCGCATGCAGGCGGGCACGCAGGCGACCCGAATGTGACGGCAGGGTCAATGTGCAGCGTACGCGCTCGCTCGACAGCGCCCGACCCACTGCGTCACGCAACGCATCGAGTCCATCGCCGTCGCGCGCCGACACCCACACGCGCGACGGCCCCTCGCGTGCCGGATCGTCGCTGCGCGCGACCGAAGAATCGAGTCGATCGATCTTGTTGAAGACCAGCACCTGCGGCAATTCGCCTGCACCGATTTCGGCCAGGACCCGATCGACATCGGCCACGCGACTGTCGCGCTCCGGATCCGAGGCATCGATCACATGCAGCAGCAGATCGGCTTCTCGCGCCTCGGCCAGGGTCGACCGGAACGCGGCAACGAGATCATGCGGCAGGTCGCGGATAAAGCCGACCGTGTCGGCGAGCACGATCGGGCCGCAAGCGAGTCCGTCGATACGGCGCAGGGTCGGATCGAGCGTCGCGAACAACTGGTCGGCGGCGTACACGCCTGCGCCGGTCAATGCATTGAACAGCGTCGACTTGCCGGCATTGGTGTAACCGACCAGCGCGACCACCGGCAAGGCGCTGCGTTCGCGCGCACGCCGCGACTGCACGTGCTGGCGCTCGACCTTGTCGAGGCGCTTCTGCAACTGCTTGACGCGCTCGGCGAGCAGGCGTCGGTCGATTTCGAGCTGGGTTTCACCGGGGCCGCGCAGTCCGATCGCACCGCCGCGCTGACGCTCAAGATGGGTCCAGCCGCGCACCAGCCGGGTCGACATGTGCTTGAGCTGCGCGAGCTCTACCTGCAGCTTGCCGTCGTGCGAGCGCGCGCGCTGCGCGAAGATGTCGAGAATGAGTCCGGTGCGATCGACGACGCGACACTCGGTGAGTTTTTCGAGGTTGCGCTCCTGCACCGGCGACAGCGGGTGATTGACCAGGATCAGGTCGGCGTCGAGCGCCGCCTTGTGCTGGCGCAGTTCCTCGGCCTTGCCGGAGCCGACATAGAAGCGCGGATTGGGACGCTCCACGCGCGCAGCAAGCGTGCCGACCACGGTTGCCCCTGCCGAGCGCGCGAGTTCGGCAAACTCCTCGAGCAGCGCAGGATCATGGCGACCGGGCTCGTGCGCTTGCAGCAGCAGCGCGCGCTCACCTTTTCGGGTTCTGTCAAACAGTTCGCTTTACTCTTGTTCCGCGGTCTCGCCAGGCGCGCTGCCTTCGGGACCGGTGATGCGCACGTTGCGGCTCGGCACGACCGTGGAGATCGCGTGCTTGTAGACCATCTGGCTGACCGTGTTGCGCAACAGCACGACGAATTGATCGAACGACTCCACGGTACCCTGCAACTTGATGCCGTTGACGAGATAAATCGATACCGGAACGCGCTCGCGACGCAGGGCGTTGAGGAACGGATCCTGCAGGGATTGTCCCTTGGACATTTCTTGTTCTCCTGTTGCGTCGTTCCGAACCGGGCAAAAAGTCGACTCTGGCAATACCGACCCTCGGCCGGAAGGGCGCCAGCAACGCCCCGGTTCATTACCCAAGCTTAACGTAATGTCGACGCGAATAGAACGCGATTTTCATGCGCGATCAATCGCCCAGAAAACGCGCCACCGCGCCCCCGACCCGCGCCGACGAGTCACCGATATCGGGATCGAACAGGCGCGCATCAAGCTCCGAGCGGATCCACGTGATCTGGCGCTTGGCCAGTTGGCGCGTGGCGAAGATCGCTCGATCGCGAAACTCGGCCAATGTGCAGTGGCCGGCCAGATGGGACATGCCCTGCCGATAGCCGACCGCGCGCAAGGCTGGCGCAGAATCGTGGTCGACGACCGTTTCGCGCAGACGGCGAAGCTCGTCGAGGAAGCCCTGCTCGAGCATGGCGTCGAAACGCGCGGCGATTCGCGCGTGCAGCGTCGAGCGCTCGGCCGGCAGCAACGCGAGCTTGAGCATGCGGAAAGGAACCCGCTCGCGCAGGCCTTCCTGCTGCGTGCTCAGGCTGCGCCCGGTCAGCGCAATCACTTCAAGTGCGCGCTGGATGCGCTGCGTATCGCCGGCATTGATGCGAGCCGCGGCTACCGGGTCGAGTGTGGCAAGCTGCGCATGCAATTGTGCCCAGCCCCGATCGGCCGCTGCGCTGGAAAGCTGCTCGCGGATGGCGGCATCGGCACGCGGCAATGCCGACAGGCCGCGCTCAAGCGCGCGGAAGTAGAGGCCCGTGCCGCCGACCAGCAACGGCACCCGGCCGGCAGCGGAGATTGCATGCATCTCGCGCAGGGCGTCCTGCCGAAACTCGGCGACCGAGTAGGCGTCTCCGACAGCGCGGATATCGATGAGCCGGTGCGGAAACCTGCGCAGGGTAGCGTCATCAGGTTTCGCCGTGCCGATATCCATGCCGCGATAGACGAGCGCGGAATCGACGCTGACCAGATCGATCGGGTACTGTTCACCGAGCTGGCATGCGAGCGCGGTCTTGCCCGAAGCCGTCGGCCCCATCAACAGGATGGCCGGCGGGCGGGCGGCCGGATCGTTCATGCTTTCATTCCAGAGAACGTGCACCAAGGACGCGGAAGTGATGTGCGCAGAACTCCCATCGCGCGAACGAGTGTCTGCCTGCGCATCTGACCGTACTGCGTGCCCCTGCTGCAAGCAGGTGCGCGCGCAACGGGTGTGCCGATGAGCGACGGCTTGATCCTGCAACTCATGCTGCTGTCGATGGGTGCGATGATCGTACTGGCGCAGAGTGGCATCTTCGCGCATTACTACGGCCTGTTCCGGCGCGAGCACTTGCGCTATTGGTCGTTGAGCTTTCTTGCCAGTGCGATCTATCTGGCCTGCTCGGCGCTGTCGATCGGCGTGGTCGGCGATCTGCCGACCAGTCACTGGCTGCGACTGTCGATCTCGAGCGTTTCGCTGGTTGCCGCCTATGTGCAGGTGGTGCTGCTGGTCATGGGCACGCTGGTGATCTGGCGGACACGTTCCTGGAGCGGCTCGCAGGTTGGTGCTGCACTCGCGGCGGCCGTCGCGCTAGGCGTCGCCAGTGGTCTTGCCTATGCATTTGATCCCGCCTACGTGCAGGAACGCTTCTTCCTGCGCGTGGGCTTGCGTCACCTTGTTGCGGGGCTCGCCGCGCTTGGCATGGGGCTCGCGATCGCGCGGCGCTGGCCCGACGGTCGCTTCGGACAACAGTTGACGGCCATTGCGCTGACCGCCTACGGGTTCTATCTGATGCTGGTCTTCACTGCGTACGTCATGCAGGCAACCGGCGGCACGTTTGCGCCGTGGATGCGTCACATCGCAGCGGTCGGCCTGATACCACCCATGTTCATCGGCTATGGACTCGTGGTCTGGCTGCTCGAGGACGAGCGCGATCGCGCCGAGCGCGCGACCGATGCCGCGGCACGCCTGCGCCACTTCGACTCGATGACCGGACTGCCGAATCGCCAGTACATGCTCGAGCACCTGGGCCGACAGCTCGAGTCGACGCCGAGCGCGGCGCTGTTGCTGGTGCGCATCGACAACCTCGGCCACATTGCCGCCGCCTTCGGCATGGATGGCGTCGACCTCGCACTGGCCAGCAGTGCCGAACGCATCGACGACATCGCGCGTTCCGGCGGCATGTTCGCCGCACGCCCCGATGCCGACCATTTCGCCCTGCTCGGCACCGGCGTGGGCGCGGAGGCCGGAGCCGGGCGTGTCGCCGAACAACTGCTCGATGCGCTGTCACGACCGCTGTTCTGGAACGGACGTGAAATCGCGCTCGAGGCGAGCATCGGCATCGCCATCGCGCCACGCGACGCAGGGAGCGCAGACGCCTTGCAGTCGCGCGCCGAGATGGCGCGTGCACGCGCGCGACGTGAAGGTGCGATGCGTTTCCGCTTCTATGCTCCGGACCTTGACGCCGAACTGCAGCAGCGACTGATCCTGCAATCGGAACTGCGCACGGCATTTGCACGTGACGAACTGGTTCTGGAGTTCCAGCCCATCCTTGATGGCTGGAGTCTCGAGGTCACGTGCTTCGAGGCCCTGGTGCGCTGGAATCATCCCCAGCGCGGTCGCCTGCTGCCTGACCAGTTCATCGACGAACTCGAGCCGCTCGGCATGATCGAGGCACTCGACGGCTGGGTGCTGGAACGGGCCTGCTCGGCGGCGCTGACCTGGCAGACGCCGGGACGTGATCCGATTCCGGTCGCCGTCAACATTTCCGCCTACAGTTTCCAGCGCCGCGATTTCCCCGACACGATCAGTACGCTGCTGCAGAGCACCGGCCTAGACGCCGCCTGCCTCGAACTCGAAATCATCGAGTCGATCGCACTCGAACTCCCGGAGCGCGCGATGGTCAGTCTGGAATGCCTGCGCGAACTCGGCGTGCGCGTCATGCTCGACGACTTCGGCACCGGATTCTCGTCACTCAAGCACCTTCGCCAGCTGCCATTCGACGGGCTCAAGATCGACCGCAGTTTCGTCGTCGACGTGCTCGTCGATCCGCGCGACGCAGCGATCGTGCGCGCGATGCTCGCACTGGCGCACAGCCTCGGCCTCGAGGTCGTCGCCGAAGGCATAGAAACCGCCGCGCAGCTGGCATGGTTCCAGTCAGCCGGCTGCGATCGCCTGCAGGGTTTCCATTTCCACCGTTCGATGGAACAGGAGGCCGCCGTGGCGCTCGTGCGCGGGGCGGCCGTCGGCAGCGGCAAGGCCCGAGCGATCCTCTGATCAGGCACAGGGCATGCGGCAACACCATACGATCGCCTGCGCATTGCACAAATGAAAACGCCCGGACATGCCGGGCGCCTTCACGAAACGGAGAAACTGAAGTCAGTCGACGCTGAACTTCTGCAGCGACACCGGCAGTGACGTTGCATTGGCGACGAGAACGATATTCATGCCCGGAAAACCAATCCCACTGGTCGCCGTCGGCTCATCGATTCCGCAACCGTCTTTTCCAGGAGCGCGGATAAACGAAGGCGCGCCGGCTGGGTTGATTGATGCCGTTGTATTGGACCCGATGAAGAATGTGTTGCCAGCAGTCTCCGGCGTGAACACCTCGATCACCAGGTCGTTGGCAAGTCCGTCGAGCGCAGCGGCGATCGGCACGTTGAGCAACGTACCGGTCTGATTGGCGACATTGACAGTGGCGGTCGCGATCGGTGCGCCAATATTCGCGACGGTCAACGCCGCTGCATTGGGAACTGCGTAAAGGTTGACGGTGATTGGCTGACTGCCACCAGTTGCCGCAGCAGATTCAATGCCGACATCGACGCTTGCAATGGTCACCGTGCCTGTCGCCGCGAAGTTTCCGTCCAGGTTGAAGCGACGGTAATAGAAATTGTCGGTGTGGTTGAAGGTTGGCGTTCCCGCGTTGCAGGACACCGAGTTGCCGGTGGTGACTGTAAGCGCTCCGCTCTGGGTCAGCGCAAACGCGCCGTTCGGCTGAGGGTACTGGACGCTGTTGCTGGCGACTGCCGTGTTGCGGCCAAGCGAATTCTGGGCCAATGCCGCGTCGGCGACGAGCAGGGTCAGGGCAGCAGCGAGGACATTTTTGATCATGCGGACAAACTCCGGGTTGCGTAGAAGGATGAAAAGCCAGGGATTCAACGCGTCAGTAGCGATCCACTGACCGTTTTCGCACCGCCGGGCACGGCATGCGCACGTGCGGGCGAAGTGCATCCATTCCTGAATCAGCAAGCGGTGGCTTGGCGCCTGACTTTCGCGGGGTCCGATTCTACACGGATGGCCCGACAAAGTGACCTCGACATACCCGGCACGTTGCCTTTCCCTATACTGAGGCAATCACATTCAGGATCAACCCATGGGCAACACGATGAAGGCGCTGGTCAAACGCGAAACCGGCAAGGGAATCTGGATGGAGCAGGTGCCGCTGCCGCAGATCGGTCCCAACGACGTGCTGATCAAGCTCGAAAAGACCGCGATCTGCGGCACTGACCTGCACATCTACCTGTGGGACGAGTGGTCGCAGCGGACCATCGAGCCGGGCCTCGTGATCGGCCACGAGTTCGTCGGACGCATCGTCGAGATCGGTGCGGGCGTGCGCGGATACACGGTCGGGCAGCGGGTCTCGGCAGAGGGCCACATCGTTTGCGGCGTGTGTCGCAACTGCCGTGCCGGCAAGCAGCACCTGTGCCCGAACACGGTCGGCATCGGCGTCAACCGACACGGCGCGTTCGCCGAATACATCGCCATGCCGTCATCGAATCTGTGGCCGATTCCCGATCCGATCCCGTCGGAACTCGCTGCCTTCTTTGATCCGTACGGCAATGCGGCGCACGTTGCACTCGAGTTCGACCTCATTGGCGAAGACGTGCTGATCACCGGCGCCGGACCGATCGGCATCATTGCCGCGGGTATCGCCAAGCATGTCGGCGCACGCAATGTCGTGGTCACCGACGTCAACGATTATCGGCTCAAGCTCGCCGCCGACATGGGCGCGACGCGCGTCGTCAATGTTTCCCAGCAGCCGTTGCGCGATGTCGTCGCCGACCTGCACATCGAAGGATTCGATGTCGGCATGGAGATGAGCGGCAATCCGCGTGCATTCAACGACATGCTCGAATGCATGTACCACGGCGGCCGCATCGCCCTGCTCGGCATCCTGCCGCGCGGCGCCGGCATCGACTGGGACAAGGTGATCTTCAAGGGGCTAACGCTGCAGGGCATCTATGGTCGCCGCATGTACGAGACCTGGTACAAGATGACGCAAATGGTATTAAGCGGATTTCCGCTGCAGAAGGTCTTGACGCACCAGATCCACATCGACGATTTCCAGAAGGGTTTCGATCTCATGGAAAGCGGACGCTGCGGAAAGGTCGTCTGTTCGTGGTCGTGACGTGCGCGCAGTACCGGCGCGCGATCGCCGTCACCCGGCAATGATCGCATCGATCATCATGGCGCTGCCACGCGCAGCCGCCGGGCGATGCCTGTCGCAGGTCCTGCGGTGATTCCGCGGCGCCTGCGCGACTTGCTCGAACCGGCACTCGCTGCGCTGCCGGATGGGCCGGTTGCCATCGGTTTCAGTGGCGGACTCGATTCTTCGGTGCTGCTGCACGCTCTCGCCAACCTGGCCGCGGCGCGTGCCCGCGGCTTGCGTGCCATTCACGTCGACCACGGCATTCACGAAGAGAGCGGCCAGTGGGCGGCGCGATGCCAGCGCATTGCCGATGGCATCGACCTGCCACTGCGCATCCTCCGCGTCGAGGTTGAGCGCGGCAGTGGACTCGGGCTCGAAGCCGCGGCACGGCGCGCGCGACAAGCGGCAATTCTGGCCGAACTGGCGCCGGGCGAAATCCTGGCCCTCGCCCACCATCGCGACGACCAGGCAGAGACCGTGCTGCTCAAGCTGTTGCGCGGCGCCGGACCCGAGGGGCTGGCGGCCATGCGCACACTGCGCCGCTTCGGTCATGCGCATGCGTGGAGACCGCTGTTGCAGCTGCCTCGCGCGGCCTTGCGCGGTTACGCCGAGCACCATGGACTCGGCTGGATCCAGGATCCGAGCAACGCCGACATCCTGTTCGACCGCAACTACCTGCGCATCGACGTGTTGCCGCGCGTGCGCAAGCGCTGGCCCGAAGCCGACGCGAGCATCTCGCAGAGCGCAAACTGGATGCGTGCTGCGGCTGCCTACATTGACGACCAGGCACGCATCGCGCTCGCGCAGGTGCAGGGCCTCGACCCGGGAACGCTGCGCTTTCGCGACTGGCTCGCACTGCCCGAAGCGTTGCGCGATCCGGTACTGCGTCGCTGGCTGCGCGAACTGCACCTGCCGGAACCGAACCAGCACCAGGTCGATGAGCTCGTGCGCCAGCTTGGCGAGGCCGGCGAAGACAAGCTGCCGTGTGTACGCTGGCCGGGCAGCGAGTTGCGGCGCTATCGGGAACTGGTCCATGCGCGCGCACCCATGCAGATGGCGCCAATCGACTGGGACCACGTCTGGCATGGCGAACGCTTGACCCTGCCCGCCCAGCTCGGCGAACTGCGCCTGCAGGCAACCGACGGCCAGCGCAGCGAAGCGCGCTTCGACACGCCACTGCGCGTGCGCTTCCGGCGCGGCGGCGAGGCGCTGCGACTGACACTGGACGGCCATCACAGCGACCTGCGAGACCTGTTCCAGAGCGGCGGAATCCCGCCGTGGGAACGCGGACGCATCCCGCTCCTCTTCGACGACCAGGGCAATCTGATTGCGGTCGCCGATCTGTGGATCGGCGCACGCGCCGAAGCGCTGCTTGGCTCACTCGGCTGCACGATCGTGTGGGATGCGCCGATTGACCGGCCCAAAGTGTCAGGCTAGCCTTCCACGATGACCCAACCAAATCCTCCAGCACCGATCGCCGTCGCCGAGTTCGAGCACTCGCTTGACGAACTCGAGCACCTCGTCGCGCGCATGGAACAAGGCGACATGGGCCTCGATGATTCATTGCAGTCGTTCGAGCGCGGTGTTGCCCTGTACCGCGATTGTCAGGGCGCGCTCGAAAAGGCCGAACTGCGCGTGCGCGTGCTGCTCGACGCGACGGCGCCCGATTCCGCGGTGCCGTTCGAGCCCGATACTCCGTAGGGGGCTGCGCGATCGTGTCGCCGCCCGCTGAACTTGCGCCGGATCGTGCCGGGGATTCCGAGCTCTGCCAGGTCCTGCAGGCATTCGCGACGCGCGCCGACCAACGCCTCGCGTCGGCATTGCGCGATCCCGGCCAGCCACCGACCGAGCTGCATCAGGCGATGCGTTACGCGGTGCTCGGTGGCGGCAAGCGCATGCGTCCCCTGCTGGTCTACGCGACCGGGACGGCCTTCATGGCGCCATTGGCCTGCCTCGATGCGTGCGCGGTGGCGGTAGAAATCATCCACGCCTACTCGCTGGTCCACGATGACCTGCCGGCGATGGACGATGACGCCTTGCGTCGCGGCCGTCCGACCTGCCACATCGTCTACGGCGACGCGATGGCGATACTGGCCGGCGATGCACTGCAGGCGCTCGCTTTTGAAGTGCTCGCCGAAGATGCCGCGATGCACATCGACGCTGCGACGCGTGTGGAAATGCTGCGGGTTCTGGCCGCGGCTTGCGGCTCGAACGGCATGGCCGGCGGACAGGCTTTCGATCTGTCCGCCGTCGGCCACTCGATCGATGCCACCGCGCTCGAACGCATGCATGTGCACAAGACCGGCGCCTTGATTCGCGCGTCGGTGCGACTCGGAGCGTTGGCGGCCGGTTGCACCGATCAGGCACTACTCGCCGCGCTCGAGCATTACGCGCACTGCATCGGTCTCGCATTCCAGATCCGCGACGACATTCTCGACATCGAAGGTGCCGCCGAGCAGATCGGCAAGACGCCCGGAAAGGATGTCGCCAACGCCAAGCCGACCTATCCGGCGATCCTCGGCCTCGAGGCGTCGCGCGCCCAGTTGCAGGCGCTGACCCGCGAGTCGCTGCACGCGCTCGACCGGGTCGATGCCGACACCCGCCACCTCGAAGACCTCGCGCGGTTCGTCGCCGCGCGAGGCAGTTGAGCGCGGGCGCCGGTTACTTGACCAGGCGCAGTGTCAGCGGATAGCGGTAGTGCACACCGTTGCTCGCGTTGATCGCGGCAATGATCGTCAACACGATCCATGCGATCACCAGGACGATGAACAGCGGCAGGGTCAGCACGATGCCGATGCCGAACGTGATCAGCGTTACCAGGCCCAACGCGATGGAGATCAGCGCCACCGTGATGTTGAAATTGAGCGCTTCCTTGGACTGGTCGGCCGCAAACGGCAGCGTGTCGCGCTTGATCAGCCAGATCACCAGCGGCCCGAGGATTCCACCGACGCCGATGAACAACGCGGACAGGGCCGACAGGTGGCCGAGCAAGGCCCAGGTGCGCTCGTCGCCAACGGGCACGACATCGGAAGTCGCCGCCGCGTGCGGATGGAATTCGTCGTTCATGGCCAATCTCCTCGTGGGGGTTGTCGCACATCTACAGTGGGGTCGCGCCGAGTTGCGCACAAGCGCAGGAAGTCATGCACCGGCAACGGTCATGCGCTCGACCAGGATCGATCCGGTCAGCAGATGCGAACGGCGATCAACGTCGTTGCCGATTGCAACGATGCCGTTGAACATGTCGCGCAGGTTCGAGGCGATCGTGATCTCCTCGACCGGATGCTGAATCTCGCCGTTTTCGACCCAGAATCCGGATGCGCCGCGCGAGTAGTCGCCGGTGATCAGCGAAACACCCTGGCCCATCAGCTCGGTCACCAGCAGCCCGCGCCCCATCCGCCGCAGCATCGCGGCGAAGTCGTCCTCACCGGTCGCGACAATGATGTTGTGCACGCCGCCCGCATTGCCGGTGCTGCGCATGCCGAGCTTGCGCGCCGAATAGCTGCCGAGGATGTAGCGGGCCAGATGGCCGTCACGGATGAGGTCGGAATCGCACGTGGCCACGCCCTCGGTATCGAACACCGCCGATGCCTGCCCGCGCGGGATGCGCGGGCGTTCGCTGATCTGCATGAAGTCGGGGAACACGCGCTTGTCGAGGTGATCGACGAGAAAACTCGCACGTCGGTACAGGGCGCCTCCGCTGACTGCCGAAAGAAAATTTCCGACAAGGCTGCGCGCCACCGGTGACGCGAACGTGACCGGACATTGTCGCGTACCGATCTTCTGCGCGCCGAGGCGTGCCAGTGTGCGCTCGGCGGCATTGCGCCCGATCGACGCTGCGCTCGGGAAATCACTGGCCGCGCGCACCGATTCGTACCAGTAGTCGCGCTGCATGCCGGCATCGTCTTCGGCCAGCAGGGCGGCCGAGATCATGTGCCGCGTGTCGCGCTCGCGTGAGAAGAATCCGTGCGAAGTCGCACCGACCGCGAGCGATGAACCGATCTGCACGCTGGCGCCTTCCGAGTTGCTGATGCGCGGATCGAAATCACGCCCGGCATCCTCGCATTCGAGGGCGAGCTCGACCGCCTCCTCGGGCGTGATGTCCCACGGATGCCAGAGGTCGAGATCGGGAAACTCGCGGGCGAGCAGGTCGGCGTCGGCGAGACCGTTGCAGGCGTCCTCTTCGGTGTGACGAGCAATCGCACAGGCGTGCTCGACCGTCTTGCCGATCGAATCCTCGCTCAGATCCGCGGTACTCGCCGATCCCTTGCGCTTGCCGAAGAACACGGTCAGCGCAAGACCGCGATCGCGTGTTCGCTCGATCGACTCGACCTCGCCGAGACGCACGCTCACGCTGAGTCCCTCATCGACGCTGACGCCGATGTCGACCTCGCTGGCGCCCTTGGCGCGACAGCGCCGCAGCACGTCTTCGGTCAGCTCGGCCAGACGGTCGAGTTCGACCAGACTGGCGTCGCGATTGGTGATTGCCTGGTTCACGCCGTATCCTCCGCTTCCAATTCCAGCCGCGCATCGGGACCCCGATCGCGGTGCCTACCCTTCGAGAAACGATGTCCATCGATGACGACAACGACAGCGACGAAGAGTCGCTCGGCCCGAGCCGCAGCCAGCAGCGCCGCGAGGCCCTGGCGATCCTCAAGCTCGCCGAAGCGCTGACCACGCTGACCGACGCGCAACTCGCGCGCGTGCCGCTCGACGACAACATTCTCGACGAACTGCGGCGCGCGCGAGCGACCAGCCAGCAGGTCGCGCGCAAGCGTCAGATCCAGTATGTCGCCAAGCACATGCGTCGCCTCGAGGACGACGAGATCGCGGCGATCCGACTGGTCCTCGACAGCGATCGCCAGCAATCCAACCGCGAAACTGCATCGCTGCATCAGGTCGAATCGTGGCGCGATCGATTGCTCGGCGAAGGTGACGCGGCGCTTGATGAGTGGATGGCGCTGCATCCTGAGAGCGACCGGCAACAACTGCGCGCACTGATGCGCCAGGCCAGAACAGAGACCGACCGGCAGAAGCCGCCGCGTGCGTCGCGCGAACTGTTCCGGCAACTGCGCGAGATCCACTCGCGCAGCACGCCGGCGCCGACCGAGCCCGGCATGGCCTGAGTGCCACGCCAGCCGCGTCGCGCACTCAAGGCTCACGCGCAATTCATTCCGCCGTTCCACCGACCGTCATCCGGTCGATGCGCAAGGTCGGCTGACCGACACCGACCGGCACGCTCTGGCCTTCCTTGCCGCACACTCCGACGCCCTCATCGAGCTTGAGATCGTTGCCGATCATCGACACGCGTTGCAGCACGTCCGGGCCGGATCCGATCAGCGTCGCGCCCTTGACCGGGCGCGTGATGCGGCCGTCTTCGATCAGGTAGGCCTCGCTCGCCGAGAACACGAACTTGCCGTTGGTGATATCGACCTGGCCACCGCCGAAATTGACCGCGTACAGGCCACGCTTGACCGAGCGCAGGATTTCCTCGGGATCGTGCTGACCCGGTTGCATGTAGGTATTGGTCATGCGCGGCATCGGCAGGTGCGCAAACGATTCGCGGCGACCGTTGCCGGTCGGGCGTGCACCCATCAGCCGTGCATTGAACTTGTCCTGGATCAGGCCGGTCATGATGCCGTCCTCGACCAGCACCGTGCAGTTGGTCGGCGTGCCCTCGTCATCCACGCTGAGCGAGCCGCGGCGTCCAGCGAGCGTGCCATCGTCGACGATGGTGACGCCCTTTGCGGCGACGCGCTGTCCCATGCTGTTGGAGAACGCCGAGGTCTGCTTGCGGTTGAAATCTCCCTCGAAGCCATGTCCGATCGCCTCGTGCAGCAGAACGCCGGGCCAGCCCGGACCGAGCACGACGGTCATCGTGCCGGCCGGCGCATCGACCGCCTCGAGATTGACCATGGCGCTTCGCACCGCTTCGCGCGCAAGCCGCTGGGCGCGACCGTTTTCGAGCAATTCAACGAAACCGTAGCGGCCGCCACCGCCGGCGCTGCCGGTTTCACGGCGTCCATGCTGCTCGGCGATGACCTGGATGTTGAGGCGCACGAGCGGGCGTATGTCGGCGGCCAGCGTGCCATCGGAAGCGGCGACGAGGATCGTGTCGAGCGTGGCGGAAATGCTCACGATGACCTGCTGCACGCGCGCGTCAAGGCCGCGTGCATAGACGTCGATCTCGCGAAGCAGGGCGACCTTGGCTTCGCTGCCGAGCGTGTCGATCGGATCGATCGGCGGATACAGCGCGTTCGCCGAGACCAGTGCCAGCGGGATGCCGACACCGTTCGAACCGGCCTTGGCGATCGCCCGCGCCGAACCGGCCGCCTCGAGCAGCGCCGGCATCGCGATCTCGTCGGAATAGGCGAAGCCGGTCTTCTCGCCAGACAGCGCGCGCACGCCGACGCCCTGCTCGATCGCATGGCTGCCTTCCTTGACGATTCCGTCCTCAAGCACCCACGCCTCGCTGCGCGAGTGCTGGAAATACAGGTCGGCGGCATCCACCGCGGGTGTCATCAGGCGCGCGAACACGCGCTCGATGTCGCCGGCGGACAAACCACCGGGGCTGAGCAGGCGCTGTTCGGCTTGGGCAATCAGATCGGACATGTGCGACACGCTCGCTACTCGGGACAGGCTCAGACAGTGAGGGCGGATGCGGCTCGACGCAAGCGTGAGCTGCGCCTCGCGATCGCTGCGGGCTCGATCGCGGCGCCCGATGCGGCCGGTGATCGCCGACCGCACCCATCCGGGCGGAGAGCGTGCCGAACCGCTACAATGCGCGCCCCCAAATCAAGTCGCCTGCCGTCACCGGCCCGCGACGACGCGAGCAGAACCCATGTCCGACACGGCGATCAACGACGCGCCCTCCCTGCTTTCCTTCCGTGAACTGGCGTTGTCCGAGCCGTTGCAGCGCGTGCTCACCGAAGTGGGTTACGAGTCGCCGTCGCCGATTCAGGCAGCAACCATTCCGCACCTGCTGGCTGGCAAGGATGTGCTCGGCCAGGCGCAAACCGGCACCGGCAAGACCGCCGCGTTCGCGCTGCCGATCCTCAACGGGCTCGATCTGCGCAAGACGAAGCCGCAGGCGATCGTGCTGGCGCCGACGCGTGAACTCGCGATCCAGGTTGCCGAGGCGTTCCAGCGCTACGCCGCTCACCTGCCCGGTTTCCACGTGCTGCCGATCTACGGTGGCCAGTCCTACGGACCGCAGCTGAGCGGTCTGCGTCGCGGCGTGCATGTCGTCGTCGGTACACCGGGGCGCATCATCGATCACCTGACGCGCGGATCGCTCGACCTGTCCGAACTGACCACGCTGGTGCTCGACGAAGCCGACGAGATGCTGCGCATGGGTTTCATCGACGATGTCGAGGCCGTACTCAAGAAGACGCCGCCGACGCGCCAGATCGCATTGTTCTCGGCGACCATGCCGACGCAGATCCGACGCATCGCCAACGCGTACCTGCGCGAGCCGGTCGAGATCACGATCCGCTCGAAGACGACCACCGCGGCGAAGACACGCCAGCGTTACTGGCTGGTCAGCGGCATGCACAAGCTCGACGCGCTGACACGCATCCTCGAAGCCGAGCCGTTCGACGCGATGATCGTGTTCGCACGCACCAAGCAGGCCACCGAGGAACTCGCCGAACGCCTGCAGGCGCGCGGGCTCGCTGCCGCGGCGATCAATGGCGACATTGCCCAGCCGATCCGCGAGCGCACGATCCAGCAGCTGAAGGACGGCAAGCTCGACATCCTCGTCGCCACCGACGTCGCCGCGCGCGGGCTCGATGTCGAACGCATCAGCCATGTGCTCAATTACGACATCCCCTACGACACCGAGTCGTACGTGCATCGCATCGGACGCACCGGTCGCGCCGGCCGCGAAGGCGACGCGATCCTGTTCGTCACGCCGCGCGAGCGCAACATGCTGCGCGCGATCGAGCGCGCCACGCGCCAGCCGATCGAAGTGATGGAATTGCCGACCGTCGAAACCGTCAACGACCGTCGCATCACGCGCTTCAAGGACCGCATCGGCGTCGCCCTGTCGGCCAGCGATCTCGGCGTGTTCCGCACCGTCATCGAGCAGTACGAGCGCGAACACGATGTGCCGGCGATCGAAATCGCCGCCGCACTCGCACGACTCGCGCAAGGCGACACACCGTTGCTGCTGCAGGCGCAACCGAAAACACAGGTCCGCGAGTTCGATCCAACCGCGCGGCGCGAGCGCAAGGATTTCGCCGAGCGACCCGAGCGCGCACGCGGCGAGCGCCCCGAACGTGCGCGTCCGGCCGAGCGCAGCGAGCGTCCGCAACGCGCCGAGCGTGACCATCCACGTGCCGCACGCAGTGAATCGTTTTCGAATCCGGCCGAAGATGGCCGCCGTCCGCCGCCGGTCGCACGCGACAGCGCCGGTCGCGCCGAGTCGACACACCGCACCCCCGAAGCCGGCATGGAAACGTTTCGTGTCGAGGTCGGCCATTCGCACGGCGTCAAGCCCGGCAACATCGTCGGCGCGATCGCCAACGAGGCCGAACTCGACAGCAAGCACATCGGTCGCATAACGATCCGCGACGAGTACAGCCTGATCGACCTGCCCGAAGGCATGCCCTCCGAAATCCTGACCCTGCTGAAGAAGGTGTGGGTCGCCGGACAGCGCCTGCGCATCAGCAAGGGCACCGCTGGCGAGCCTCGCGGCGCGGCTGACGACGCCGGTGAAGCAGGTGCACCTCCGCGCGCGCCGCGCCCACCGCGCGCCGACAAACCGGCTGGCGAACGATCACCGCGCACCTTCGACCGGGCCAAACCGGCCGGTCCGCGCAAGCCCGGCAAGAAGTACTGAGTTCGCGATTGCGGCCTGTGCGCGGCTCGCGCCGCTGCGTTTTCCCGCCGGTCTCGATCGCGACTGAAGTCGCTCCCAGGACCTGTCGACTACGTCGGCGCCGCGTCTTTCGCAGTGGCGCTTTGCCGGGGCTTTCTAGGCGCGTTCGAGGGCCGACACCGAGCGCAGGAGTCGTGGACCGAGGTAGCAGTGCGAGCCGACGGCCATGAGACCGGCGTCGGCGAGCTTGCCGCGATACCAGCCCGGCGGGCGGCGCATGAAACCGTGTGTGTCACCCTCGATCGGATCGGCGCTGGTGAACATCTCGACGAACGCGAGTCCTCCCAGCAGTTCGCCGAAGCCGGAAAGTCCGCGCACGATCTCGGCGGGCTTGAGGTAGTGCAGGACGTCGGAACAGACGATCACGTCGAAGCGTTGGTCGAAGCGCAACTCGGCAAGGTCGCCGAACCGCGCGAGACGCAGGTTGCGTGCACGACCAAAGCGGTCGACCACGTATTCGCTCGAGTCGAGCCCGAGATACTCGATGCCCGGTCGCAAGCTGCGCAGCGGCGCACGCCACACGCCCTCGCCACATCCGACATCGAGCACACTGCGCACCGGCCGTCCGAGGTAGTACTCCGACAGCGCAACGACCATGGCGATGCGTCGACGCATTTCGCCGCGCGCGCGCACGCGATGTTCGGGATGCCGATACCAGCGATCGAAATAGGCTTGGTCGTAGGCTTTCACTGCGGTGTCCAGTCGGGGGTGGTGACGCGGAAGGCGGCCTTGGCCGCGCTGCGGCGAATCCGCCACGCTGGCCGAAGGATCGCACCAATCCTTTGCAAATCAGTCATCTGAATGCTTTTTTGAATGCGCTTTGGACAGTGAACATTGGCCACGCTCGATGATTGTCTCGGCGAGCGCGACCGATGCATAGACTTTGGGTTAATGGTGCAGTGCGGAAGAACGGACTAAGCTAGCGGGGTTTTTCCCCACCCTTGCGAGGCGCGCCACCATGCTTTATCGCCTGAACGAGTTCAATCGTTCGCTGATGAACCCCCTGATCGGGTGGTCCGGCGCAGCCGCGCAGTTGCTGACGGCAAAGGAAAACTGGCTGTCGAAGTTCCCGGGCGTGCAGCGCCTGGCAGCCGGCTACGAACTGTTCCATCGCCTCGGCAAGGAGTACGAAAAACCCGCGTTTGCGATCCCGTCGGTGCTCACCCACGGCCACGAGACGCCGATCGCGGAGCAGGTCGCGCTGGCCAAGCCATTCTGCAACCTGGTGCGCTTCAAGCGCTTCAGCGACGATGTCGAGACGCTCAACCTGCTCAAGAACGATCCCGTCGTGCTGGTCGTCGCGCCGCTTTCCGGACACCATTCGACCCTGCTGCGCGATACCGTGCGTGCGCTGCTGCAGGATCACAAGGTCTACATCACGGACTGGATCGACGCACGCATGGTGCCTCTGAGCGAGGGCGCCTTCACGCTTGCCGATTACGTCGACTACATCCGCGAGTTCATCACCCACATCGGTGCCGAATCGCTGCACGTGATTTCGGTCTGCCAGCCGACCGTGCCGGTACTCGCCGCCGTTTCGCTGATGGCCTCCAACGGCGAGACGACACCGCGCAGCATGACGATGATGGGCGGGCCGATCGATCCGCGCGTGTGTCCGACCAAGGTCAACACCCTTGCCACCACCCAGCCGCTGTCGTGGTTCGAGAACAACGTCATTCATGAGGTGCCGAGCAATTACCCCGGCGCAGGACGCCGCGTGTATCCGGGTTTCCTGCAGCATGCCGGTTTCGTGGCGATGAATCCGAACCGGCATTTCCAGTCGCATTGGGACTTCTACGAAGACCTGCGTCGTGGCGATCTCGAAGACGCCGAGGCGCACCGCAAGTTCTACGACGAATACAACGCCGTGCTCGACATGCCGTCGGAGTACTACCTCGACACGATCAGCACGGTCTTCCAGCAGCATCTGTTGCCACGCGGGCTGTGGGAGGTGCATGGCGAGCGCGTTGCGCCGTCGGCGATCCGCAGCAGCGCCTTGCTTACCATCGAAGGTGAACTCGACGACATCTCCGGGCTTGGCCAGACCGAAGCGGCTCACGACCTCTGCACCGGCATCGCCGATTCACGCAAGTTCCGCATCACTGCCGAGGGTGCCGGCCATTACGGCATCTTCAGCGGCCGTCGCTGGCGCGAGTCGATCTATCCGGCAGTGCGCGATTTCATCAAGGCCCACGACGTCACGCCGAAAGACGCCAAACCGAAAAAGCCGCGCGCGTCGCGCGTGCAGCGTCGCGCCTGAGGGAACGGACAGCGCGCGCGCCGCCACGGCAGCGTGCGCGCCAGACGCGTCCAACGACGGGAGAACGAAATATGCAACGACGCCCGCTCGGCAATACCTCGATCGAGGTTGCACCGCTCGCGTTCGGCGGCAACGTGTTCGGCTGGGGCGTCGACGAAGCAACGTCGTTCACCCTGCTCGACACCTTCGTCGGCGCCGACCTCAACCTGATCGATACCGCCGATGCCTATTCGGCATGGGTGCCGGGCAATGTCGGTGGCGAATCCGAGACGATCATCGGCAACTGGCTGCGTCGCAGCGGCAAGCGCGACGACGTGGTCATCGCCACCAAGGTCGGCAAATGGCGCACGCGGTTTCCCGGTCTCGCTCCGACCAACATCCAGGCAGCGGTGGATGAATCCTTGCGCCGCCTGCGCATCGAGCGCATCGATCTGTACCAGGCGCATGCCGAAGACCCGAACGTGCCGATCACCGAAACGCTCGGTGCGTTCTCGCGCCTGATCGAACAGGGCAAGGTGCGCGCCATCGGCGCCTCCAATTACTCCGCCGACGCGCTCGCCGCGGCGCTCGAGGCGAGCCGCAAACATGGACTGCCACGCTACGAGACGCTGCAGCCCGAGTACAACCTGCACGACCGCGCCGGCTACGAAGCCGCACTCGAGCCGCTGGTGCAGGCCGAGAACGTCGGCGTCATCTCCTACTACTCGCTCGCCAGCGGCTTCCTGAGCGGCAAGTACCGCAGCGAAGCGGATCTCACCAAGAGCAAGGTGCGCGGCGCCACCGTCGGCAAGTATCTCGACACGCGCGGCCTGCGCATCATCGACAAACTCGACGAAGTCGCCCACCGACGTGCAGCAACGCCGGCCCAGGTCGCACTGGCGTGGCTGATCGCACGACCCGGTATCACCGCGCCGATCGCGAGCGCCACCAGCGTCGACCAGCTCGAGGAAATCGCAGCGGCCACGTCACTCGTATTGTCCGGCATCGACATCGCCGAACTCGATGTGGCTAGCGGGTACTGAGGACAACCGCCTTCGGTTCACCGGCCTCATGGCCATGTCGGCGTATTCGTGGCGACACGCCTTGCGCGCCCCAGTTTTCCGTCAGAACATCCTTGGCTCGGCCCATGCGTCGCGCAACCCAGCGAAGTCGTTGGTCCACGGTCAGCTGCCTGCCTCGTCGCCTTCGACGGACCGTACCAGCAGGCTCTTCGCCAACGCGCCGTGCAATCGACCGAGGCCGCGCGCGACATGCAGCATGACGAAGAACAGCAGTGCTCCGAGTGCGAACAGAAACGGCAGCATCCAGTAGCGGACTTCCTCGCCATTGATCATCACCTGGCCGTTGTCGACACCGAAAACATGCAGGAACGGCGCGACCATGAATCCGACCGACAGTGCCAATCCGGTTGTCGCGATGGTGAAGTACACCACGCCGATCGGCAGCATTAACACCATGTAGAGCAACGTGCTCCAGGTGCGCGGGTCGGTGAACATCGCGCCGATGCGTTGCCAGACGGTTGACGCCTTGTCGATGAAGAACGGTCGCCGCGGCATGCGCACGCCGAGCATGCCCTCGATGATCTTGCCTTCGACGAACGACAATGCGCGCACTGTGGCAAAGAACAGCACGATGAACGGGATGCCGATGATCAGGATCGCGAGGCCCGCCGACAGGCTCAAGCCGGTTATGACCCACGTGAAATAGAAGATGCCGGTGGCGAGCGAGAGCAGCATGTAGAACAACGCGGCATAGGCCCGTGGATCGACCGCAACACCGAAGAAGCGTGCCCAGATCGATTTCTCCACGACCGGCAGGCGACGCGGTGGGCGCAGCGCGCGCTCGACCTCGCCTTCCTGCACGCGATAGATCTCGGCCACTTCATCCGGCGCGCCGTAGCTGGTGGCGACTTTGGCCAGCATCGCCGCCTCATCGAGTTCGGCATGCTCGGCGAGCTCGGCGCGCAGGTGCTCTTCGGCGTCGTACAGCGCATCCTGGATCATCGCCGGATCGGCACCGCGCAGTTCGATGCGCAACTGGTCGAGGTACTCGCGGATCGTTTTCGGAATCGGGTGGCTCATGGGTTTTCCCCTTGCGAGATGTTTCCTTGCAGCACGCCGTCGACGAAGTCGCGCGTGGCGACCCACACCGAGCTCCACTCGGCGAGCGCGTCGCGCCCGAGCGGTGTGATGCGGTAATAGCGGCGCGGAGGGCCGGCGACCGATGGCTCGACCTCACTGTCGAGCAGTCCGGCAGCGCTGAGATTGCGCAGGACCGGATAGAGCGCGCTCTGTTTGCCGGCAAGGATGCCGGCGCCGCCTTCGCTCAGCCGCTTGGCGATGCGGTAGCCGTACATCGGCTCCTTCGCCTGCGCGAGCACGGCGAGCAGCACCAGCGATACCGACCCGGCGGACAGCTCTTTCTGGAACTTTTTCAGTGCTGCGTCGAGTTCGCTCATCGCCGGTCCTATCCACTGCCTTGTAGCGTGGAATGGATAGTAGTGCTTAGTTGATACTAGTGCATGGGCCGGACGTCATGTATGCGCGGACGCGCTACGCTTTGTCTCCCGAGCGGAGCGCGCGCATGCCAAAGACCAACGTGGGTAATGATGGGCCGATCAGCGACTCCGTGATTTCGGCTGCTCGGCACATTGGGCGACGCCCGTGGTACCAACGTGCGCAATTCGTGATCGGGTCAGCACTGGCCCTTTGCCTGAGCGTGGAGGCATCGGCCGAAGATCCAGCGCCAGCGGCGCTGACCATGCAACAGGTGCTCGATGCGTCGAAGCCTGCCGAGTGGCGCCCGCTCTATCCCGAAAACACGCTCTATCTCGATCTGACGGCCGGGCGCGTCGTGATCGAGCTGGCGCCGGCGTTCGCGCCGCTGCATGCCGACAACATCCGTACGCTGGTGCGCCAGAAATACTTCGACGGTCTCGCGATCCTGCGCGTGCAGGACAACTTCGTCACCCAGTGGGGCGATCCGCACGCGGACGACGCCGACAAGGCGAAGCCGTTCGGCAAGGCCAAGCGCACGCTGCCATCGGAATTCACGCGCGCGGCCAAGGGTCTCGCCTTCACGCCGCTTACCGACGGCGACACGTTCGCACCCGAAGTCGGATTTTCGAATGGGTTTCCGGCGGCACGGGACAGCAAGGCGGACCAGGCCTGGCTCGCGCACTGCTACGGCATCGTCGGGGCCGGCCGCGATACCGATCCCGAGTCGGGCAACGGCGCCGAGCTTTACGTCGTCATTGGCCACGCACCACGCCAACTCGACCGCAACATCGCCACGGTCGGTCGTGTCGTCAAAGGCATGGAGCTGCTCTCGGCGCTGCCGCGCGGCACCGGTCCGCTCGGCTTCCACGAAAAACCCGAGCAGCGCACGCCGATCCGGACCGTGCGCATGGCCGCCGATGTATCCGCCGACGAGCGCACGCCACTCGAGGTGTTGCGCACCGACAGCGCGACGTTCACGGCACTGATCGAGTCTCGACGCAACCGCCGCGACGACTGGTATCACGTGCCGGCCGGCCGCATCGACCTGTGCAATGTGCCGATACCGGTGCGAGCACTGCAGGAAGCGACGGATTAGGGGCGAACGTGCGATCCCGGTCTATCGCGAGTGCAGTCCGGGACCGCGCTGCCCGTTGCCAATGAACTGACCATCGCTTGCCGGCGGCATTGGTCCGCATCCCCGGCGCGATTGCCAACCTTGGCGACGACCTGACCGGTGGCTAACGACCCGTTGCAGACGCTCGCGAAGCGCGGCGTTCGGGGGCCTGTAACGGCCCGTTTACAAAAAATCTTGGAGAACCTGCGCAGGGTGACGTCTGGATAAATTGCACCTGGCTGAACTATTAAAGCATGCTTTAATTGGGGTCGAGCATTTTGAAATTCCCTTTGATGACACTTTCCAGACCCGCTTGGAGCACGCCTATGCCACGCACCACGGGCACCTACACGACCACAGCGTCGGGCGGAGAGGCCGTCGAGGCCTTCGTGCCCCTTCCCCTGCCGCCGGCGCAACCTGTGCTGGACCCGGCCTGCTACGCAGGCAACGCGGCTGCGGAACAGGCCCTGGGACGCCTTTCAGCGATGTCGGGCCTAGTCGCATCCGCCGAGTGGCTGATCTACAGCTCCATCCGCAAGGAAGCCTTGTTGACCTCTCAGATGGAGGGCACGCAAGCGACGCTGACGGATCTACTCGACGAAGAATCCGGCATGGACGTGGCCAGCACCACCGATGTCAGCGACGTGACGAATTACCTTAAGGCGTTTCAGTACGCGCGAGGCCAACTCAACGCCGAAAAAGGCTTGCCGATCGCTACGCGACTGCTGTGCGAGGCGCACGCGATCCTCTTGAACAGCGTGCGCGGCGAGCAGAAGCTACCCGGCGAGATCCGCCGCTCCCAGAACTGGATAGGCGGCACCCGGCCGGGCAACGCAGTCTACGTTCCGCCCCCGCACACCGAGGTCGGCCGCTTGCTTGGGGAGATCGAGCACTACATTCATGCTCACGCGCCTGCGTTGCCACCGCTGGTTCGCATCGCGCTGATCCACGCGCAGTTTGAAACGATCCACCCGTTCCTCGATGGGAATGGGCGTATCGGACGTTTGCTGATCGCCGCACTTCTGGAAGACTGGAAGCTGTTGCCGGAACCGTTGCTCTACGTATCCGGCCAGCTCAAGAAGCACCAGGCCGAGTATTACCGCCTCCTGTCGGCCATCCGCACCGAAGGCAACTGGGAGAGCTGGGTGGCCTTCTTCCTCGAATGCACGACCGAGGCAGCCGAGACAGCGCAGCGCAGCATCATCGACATCGCGTCGCTGGTCGCGGCCGACCGCAAGAAGGTCATGGCCGCGAAGGATGGCAGCGTGCAAGCTATTCGCCTCTTCGAGATGCTGCCGACGATGCCGCGCTTAACCACCACATTCGCTGCGAAAAAGCTGGGCGTGACCTTCCCCACAGCCAGTACGGCCATCAAGGTGCTGCAGAGCATCGATGTCCTAGCCAGCAGCACCGAACAGAAACGGAGCCAGCAGTTCAATTACAAGGGATACATTGAACTTCTTCAGCGTTAGGAAGTACTGAGGAGAGGCGCTTCGAACATCCGCTTTGCGGCATGCATTCAACGCGGTCGACCGGCCGCTTCCGGCCGATCTCCATCGGTCGGATTCTCGCCGAATGCGGGCCGCTCTGGTGTCAAGGGCGCTCAGGTTGATTGCCGAGAGTCGTCAACTGGGTGGTCGTCTGCACCCGCCAAAGCAACGCCACGCGCCCTCGAGCCTGCTTTCCCTCAATGATGATGCCCGCCAGCGCCATGCACGTGGCCGTGCAGCGCTTCCTCGACGGTGGCTTCGCGCACGTCGGTGATCTCCACTGCGAAATGCAGCACCTCGCCGGCCAGCGGATGATTGCCGTCAACCGTCACGGTTTCGTCTGCGATTTCGGTGATCACGACTGGCAGCGGACCGTTCTGGGTCTGCGCCTGGAACTGCATGCCGACTTCGAGATGGTCGATACCCTCAAATGACTCGCGCGGTACGGTTTGCACGAGCTCGGCGACGTACTCGCCATAACCGTCTGCCGGCGCGACATCGACCGAGAAGCTGTCGCCGACACCGTGGCCGGCCATCTTCACCTCGAGTCCCGGCACGATGTTTCCTGCACCGTGCAGGTAAGTGAGCGGCTCACGGCCCGCGGAGGAATCGAGCACCTCGCCCGCATCATTGGTGAGTGTGTAATGGAACGATGCGACAGTGCGATCGGCAATCTGCATGGCACAACCTCTTGCATGAAATGTTTTGCAGCCTCAAAAACGAAAAACCCCGGACGCGTACGTCCGGGGTTCGCGTCGGAGATCGAAAATCGATCAGTCGGCGCGCACGGCTTCCGCCTGCGGACCCTTCGGTCCCTGCGTCACCGTGAAGCTGACCTTCTGACCTTCGGCCAGCGACTTGAAGCCGCTGCCTTCGATCGAACGGAAATGCACGAACACGTCCGGGCCCGACTCACGTGTGATGAAGCCGAAACCCTTGGCGTCGTTGAACCACTTGACCGTGCCGTTTTCGCGATTGGACATGACTAAATCCTTGAACAATTTGAGCTAGAGGGAGAACGCGCGAACCATTCGATTCGTCGCGGGTACTGGGTGTGCAAGGAGGAAGTAGCGACTCGGCGACCAGGCAGATCAAGGATCAGCTGTACCCATGTCACGATTCAATGTGACTCCGGCAAACACAGTGCACAGAAGTGTACGCCAGCCCCGCGGCAAATGCGAACAATCGCTTAACAGTGTTCAGAATCCCTGTCATGGGTCTTACGGCACCCCCGATGGCGAAGAATCACGGGCGGCGCGGCCGGTAGACGTGGCCGGCGTCGGGATGGCTTTCCAAAGCGATCGCAGCGCGCTAGTTTCGCCTATCTGTTGCGGGAGACATGCATGCTTGAGCGCTGGTTGCTGCCCCTGTGCATGGCAAGTCTGGCCCTACCAGCCAGCGCAGCGGAGTGGTTCGTCGAGGCGCAGTACAGCGATGCCGCCATGCTGGCGAGGACTGCCGGCCTGTTCCAGCACGCGATCATCGACGCCGAGCGGCGCACGCTGCGCGTCGATACCGATGACGAGGGGATCCGTCGGTTGCGTGAGGCAGGAATGGACGTGCGTGTCGACATGCCTGCCACCGCCGCGCTGCGAGCGTTTTACGAACCGGTCGGCGGTGTTTCCTCGATTCCGGGCTTCGCCTGTTATCGCACAGTCGAGGAGACCTACCAGAGTATCGACGACCTCGTCCTCGCGCACCCGGCGCTGGCATCGGTCGAGGACATCGGCCCGAGCTGGGAACGGACGCGGGAGCCGAGCCAGGGCTATTCGATGCGCGCGCTGCGCGTGACCAACCTGGACACCGCCCAACTGCAGCTCGACCGTCCACGCATGGTGATGTTCGGCTCGATCCATGCGCGCGAGTACACGCCCGCCGAGCTGCTGACACGCATGGCCGAATGGCTCGTGAGCGCCTACGGCATCAACGCACGCGCGACATGGCTGGTCGACCACGTCGACTTCCGCTTCGTGCTTCAGGCGAATCCCGATGGTCGCAAGAGGGCGGAGAGCGGGATTCTGTGGCGCAAGAACACCAACGTCATCGATGCGCCGTGCTCGGGCACACCCTCGAGTTTTCGCCAGCCGGGCGTCGATCTCAACCGCAACTTCCCGTTCCACTGGAATGTCACCGGGGGCCTCGGATCGAGTGGCGTGCGTTGCGATGCCACTTACCGCGGGCCGCGGTTGGCGTCCGAACCGGAAACCCGGAATCTCGTGGCCTACGTGGCCGGGACCCCGGATGCCGACGGTGTCTATCGCGGCGGTGCCCTGCCCGACCGCAAGCCCGACGATGCGGCCGTCGCGGCGCCCGATGATTACGCCGGGCTGTTCTTCGATGTGCACAGCTATTCGCAGCTCGTGGTCTGGCCGTGGGGCGACACGGCGGCAGCCGCGCCGAATGGCCAGGCACTGCAGACGCTGGGACGGCGCATCGCATGGTTCAACGGCTACACGCCGGCGCAATCGTCGGATCCGGACTTCCTTTACACAACCGACGGCAGCACCGTGGACACCTTCTACGGTGTGCTCGGCGCGCCGTCATTCACGATCGAACTGGGCACGAGCTTCTTCGAGTCGTGTACGAACTTCGAGAGCTCGACGCTGCCGCTGAATCTCGCCGCACTGATCTACGCAGCGCGCACGGCGCATGCGCCATACCGGCTCGCCGCCGGCCCCGACGCCCATTCGATCTCGCTGTCGCCCTCGCGCATCATCGCCGGCCAGGTGAAGCAGGTGCAGGTTCGCGCCATCATCGACGATACCCGACTGAGCACGGTCAACGGCACGCAGGCGACTCGCGAGGTTTCGGCCGCGCGCGCGAGTTTCGCGTTGCCACCGGGGGAGTCGGATGCGATTGCGTTCGCGATGCGTGCCGACGATGGCGTCTTCGACAGTGCGAACGAAGGTGTATTCGCGTCACTGCCGACGACGGCCCTCGCCGCCGGTCGCCACTTGGTCTATGTCCAGGGCAGCACTGCCGACGGCGCGACCATGATCCCCGGTGCGCCGGACGCGGTGTTTCTCGATGTGATCGACGCGCAGGATGGACTTTTCATCGACGGATTCGAGCAGACCGCGCGTTGAGGTTTCGCCGCTATCGGTGTCTGATCAATCGCCGCGATGACGCAGGGCGAGCACGCGCGTGACGTCGGCCAATCCAAGTCCGCGCGAACGCAGCAGCACGAGCAGGTGAAAGACCAGGTCGGCCGACTCGCCGAGCAGCGCGTCGTCGTCCTCGACGACCCCGGCGAGTGCCGTCTCGACCCCTTCTTCGCCGACCTTCTGCGCGATCTTGCGCACGCCGGCATCGAACAGCCGCGTCGTGTAGCTGTCGACAGGACGCTCGGCGTGACGGCGTGCGACCAGCGCATCGAGATCGGACAGGAATGCCAGTGGCAGGTCATCCATGCCGGCGAAGCAGGACGGC